>JAIBBV010000035.1 GCA_019694465.1 Oligoflexia bacterium | reverse complement strand
GCGCAAGATAAACGCACCAACCGCCACGACCATCAAGCCCAGCGCTGCCTTGTACTGACCGAAGGCTGAGCTCAGAATCGCGCCAACACCCGCGCACACCATCACCAACGCGCCGAACGTACCTTCAAGGTAGGTTAGAATCGCGTTGACTGAGTTAGCCAAACGAGTGTCGTTGAAACGAGTTGTCAAACCAGCTGCACTTGCGCTGTCTGCAAGACCAGCCGAAAGCAAGCAAACACCAAGTACAAACAACATAACTTGGATCTGTCTGCCGGACGGAGCATTCAAGGCCGCTCCTACTGCCTGACCAAGCTTCACATATTGTGCCTTGGCCTTTTCAAGCATTGAATTAAACATAACAAAACTCCCTAAGGGAAATAATTCCAGTTGTTCAACCGACGCCGTGTAGCTCGCGCAACAGGTGTCCCATTTCTACCTACAGTTATGCCCTATTTTCGCAATAATGTGCTGTCTATTTGTATCCGTCCCTTCGACCCCAGGTACTCGCGCTGGATAAAGTCTGCTACTAGCTAAGCATCACGAGTTAATTGGAGAAGTTGATGCGAAGCTCTGAAGACATAAAAAAGTTAGTTGAGGAACAAAAAAGTAGCGGGCAAAGTGTGCCTGAGTTTTGCGCCAGCCGTGGACTGAGTGCCAAGAACTTCTATGTCTGGAGGCAACGTACAAGCCAGCGACAAGAAAAATTTGCGCCAGTGTTGAGCGGCAAGCGAATTGAACTAGAGCTAAGCAGTGGAGCTTGCATCAAAGTAGCCAAGGAAGATCTGAAAGTGGTACTTGAGGCTCTGAGATGAAAGGAATCACTTCTGATTCTGAGGTATACCTGTGGCTTGGCGCCATGGACATGCGAGCAGGATTTGAGCGACTTGCCGCCCTGGCAGCGGAGCATATGAGCCGCTCAGTCATGGCTGGGGGACTCTATGTTTTTGTAAGCCGCTGCCGCAGGCGGGTAAAGATTCTGTACTGGGATAATGACGGATACGCGCTTTGGTACAAAAGACTTGAGGCAGGAACGTTTCGCATGGCACAGCAGGAAGGCACCGAGCGCATTTCAGGAGTTGATTTAGAGCAGCTACTTTCCGGCATGGATCTTTCTCGCATAATTCTTCGAAAAAATGCAGAAAAAAGCTTGTATCAAGCCGCATAACTAGATATTCCCCTTAAGTGGGCGAGACAGAATACACCGAATTAATAGCAAACGATCCGCGAGCAGTAGCGAAGATGCTGGTGGAAAAAGATCGCGAGATCGAGAAGCTGCGTAACCATCTCCTCAATGCCGCCAAGGCACGCTTTGGCTCAAAGTCTGAAAGCCTGCCCTCAGGCAGCCAAGAGGTGCTCTTCCCTGTAGAGGAACTGACAGCAGAGCCTGAACAGGAAAAGCTACCAACTATCGAAGTGCCTGCTCATGAAAGAAGCGTTAAGCGTAAGCAGCGCCAGCTACCTGAGGGAACCCCAGTTAAAGTAGTAAATTACTCACCCGTAGAGACAAGCTGCTCTTGCTGCGGCAAAGACCTCGTGCAGATTAGAACTGAGGTCACTAAGCTCCTTAACTACGTGCCTGCACGCTTTGAGGTAGAAGAGCACCACCGCCCCGTAATGGCGTGCTCTGCCTGCAAAAGTAGCTCTCCTGCTACAACACCTATGCCTAGCGGCATTCAGCTTATTCCCCGTAGCCCTGCCAGTGTTGGCTTATTAACTCATATATTGGTTTCTAAGTACCAGGACCATCTGCCACTACACCGAATGGAAGGCATGTTTGCTCGGCTTGGGTTTGAGTTAACCCGTAACCGCATGTGTGAGTGGCTTGGATTTGTAGCGGAGCTTTTGCAGCCGCTTTATCGAGCACTTAAAAGAGAATTAATTCAGCTGCCGTATCTACAAGCAGACGAGACGAGTATCAAAATTCAAGATGGAGAGGAGGCTGGCAAGTGCCACACCGGCTACCTGTGGGGCTTACTGGGTCCGCCTCCCGTAAACTTAGTCTACTTCCACTACGCAGACTCAAGGGCTGGGGAGGTGCCAAAGGCGATACTGTCTGACTTTAAAGGGATTCTGCAAACAGACCTGTATGCGGGGTATAACCAAGTGTATGTGCCTGAGCAGTCTGTGCGAGCTGGCTGCTGGGCACACGTGCGGCGTAAGTTCCTGGAGATTCTAAAACTTGCCGAAAGGGACGTACATAAGACTCTTAAGTTAATTGCTGAGCTGTATCAGCTAGAGCGGGGAGCTAAATCGCTTGATGAGACGCTGGCAGTTCGCATGAAGCGCAGTGTTCCAGTGCTTGAAGAGCTCCACAAGCACTTAACCTCTTGGAGTGCCAGGACGCTGCCACGCAGCGAGGTACAGAAAGCTATCCAGTACGCGCTTACGCAGTGGGAGGCGCTAACGCTGTTTACAAATAATCCAGCGGTTACGCTCGATAATAATCTAATTGAAAACCAAATGCGTCCTGTCGCTTTAGGACGGAAAAATTGGATGTTTGCTGGCTCTCACGAGGGAGCCATGCGAGCCGCTATCTTTTACTCGCTTATTAATTCATGCCGCCTCAACAAAGTGAACACTGTGCAGTACTTTCTCGATGTGCTGCCAAAGCTCGCAGCTACAGAGAAGCATGAGCTCTCTGCTCTGCTGCCGAATAGTTGGAAGCAAGGCGTCAAGGCTGGGGCTTGAGGGACGGATACTGTCTATTTGAAGTAGGGCGTAGCATTTGCTGAGCAGCTAACTAGCTGATACTACTAGCTTAGTTGGCCTATTCTGAGCCAATTTTGGTGCACTGTATATGGAAAATTCGCTCGGAAGGGGGCCATTCGGTTACCAGACCCTCCCAAACCAGCTCGCACTAAGAAGCAGGCACAGGCTAAGTCTCTATGATACAGGCTCTAGCCTTCTGCCATAAGTGCCAGACCCGGCAAATAACGCTCCGGATTTTCAACCTCGCCGCGCAACCTGATCTCAAAGTGCAAATGAGGGCCAGTTACGCGCCCCGTGCTACCGACAGTCCCAACAATTTCCCCAGCCTGAACAAGTTGGCCAGGTCTTACTCTAATTGAACGACAATGCCCGTAATGGCTTGTCATTCCACCCGCATGTTGCACGACCACCAAATTTCCATAGCCACCGTAGGGATCCGCAAAAACTATGCGACCAGCCTGGATACTTCGAATTGGGGCCCCTTCGGGCGCGGCTAGATCTATCCCTTCGTGATGCTTAACAACATGAAAGACAGGATGATTACGCCATCCGTACTCACTAGATACTCGTGGCCCCATTAGCGGATACACGTAGGATGGGACGGCGAAAGCTACGCCATAGGACAATAAAATAATGCTACTCGCCGCGAGGCTGGCTAGTAACAAATGGAGAGTTTTCAAGCGAGGAGTCATATCCCTTAATCCTCAAAGCACCTCGTGGTCCGTCAAGTGCATCTGGGCCAAAAGCTACCACTTCTGCAGACACCCAGGCGCGCGTGCCTGAGGGTGTTACAACTCGATACCATTCCCCCTCACGTTTTTCGACTACTAAGCGGGTACCTTTAGATACCGCCATTAAAGGCGAGTTCTCTGCACCTGGGCCAGTTCTCAAATTGGCCTTATCGGCGATGACAGTAATAACCGGCATATCAGGCGCACTAGGTGCACGCGTCTGCACAACAGTCCGCGTAACGGTCGTTGCTGCGGCGGTGCTAGCCGCTACTCCACTTAACTTATTCGTTGTAGCTCGGTTGCGATTATCGATAACACTGGAAAGCCTTTCAACCTCAGTTTCAGACAACATTAAGCGATTTTGTGCTTCAGATAGCTGTTTCTGTAGGGCTAGCAACTTAGCCTCAGCCTTTTCAGCGCGACGGCTAAGATCAGAGTTAGCTTTGCGCAGTGTCGCAATCTCCTGGATCTGTTGTCGTAGAACAATTTCCTTGGGCTCTTCACCCCTAGAGCTTCGCACTGGCGCAACATCTCTTAAAGAATTTGCAGCTACTGCTGGCTGAGGAACAGGCGCTTCCTCGGCTGCATCCTTCTTAGTGGGCTGAATATTTAAGGCTGCACGACCTGAGTTTTCTACTACCGCAGGCACCTCCTTTACGACTGTTTCGATTGCAGTGCTGTGATTTGATTTTGCTGCAGTAACTACCGAGTCAGCTTTCTCGACTTGCTGCGTGCTAGGAACTTCTATCTTTTGCGAACCTTGTTGCGATTCGAGCTTCTTCAGCAGCTCTGCTTCAGCCGCTACTAACTTGTCGTTAGTAGCCCCATCTTCCGTGGCTGGAAATGTAAACGATTCCTTCTCCGAATTATCGCCGACAGGCGCGGCGTCAACTTTTTGAGCAGCGGCAGTTGCAGCAGCTTCCCGTAACTCACGGCGGATCTGCTCCACACTCATGTCATCTTGTGCAAAAACGACTTGCACTGTGCCAGCAAGCACTGCCAGCGCCAAAGGCGTACAACGAATAATTTGATACAAAGAGCGACTCATAGCGTTACATCTCATCCCTTATAACTGGGCAGTTTCCCTAATGTTATGGTCACTTTCCTCAAGTTGTTGACGTATATCCCGCTCAGCCTGGATCATGGCTTGTACTTCCTTAGGGGCTTCAATACCTTCCATAAAGATTTCAACATCCCCCGTAGCAGCTGTACCAATTTTGATGTCTCCAACCTCTAGAAATCGCTCAAGAAGGGTCTGATCGAACTCGACTAGGCGAATATCCTCAAAACGTACCCGTGAGATCCGCTGGCTAAATGAGACTATCCCTTCTCGAGACTCGATGCCGCGCGCATCTAGCACATAGCGCACATCATACACCCTGGCGATCAAGTCCATGAAAGCGACTACCGGCATGAGTGAAAATAGGGGCAGCTTAAGGTCAAATTGGGTGTGATCGATGGTTATCAGCTCTCCCGTAATAATTGTACCCGGGAAGTAATGTGAGAGAATTACTGATGCCACACAGAGTAGCAACAGAACCACTACACGCTCAATTTCAGAGCGCCATACTTTATGAATAACAACTTGCTTCTCTTGCCCCATCTACACATCTCAGCTCGCCCGTCCTATTTTAAGCCCAGGCGCTTCTCAATTTCCGACAAAGAGCCCGCTTCTTCAAGCTGCCGACGCTCGCGCTCGCGAGCCTCCTCTTCGGGACTCTTTCTGCGAATCGTACCTTGTCTCATTAAATCTTCTATTGAGCCACGTGTTGCACCATCAGCAGGTAATGTGATGGTGCCCTGATCAGGGATTGTCTTAGGAGCAGATGGGTTTCCAAGTAAGCGCTGCACTTCAGCGGCAGGATTGAACTGGTTGCCAAGTTGATTTACTCCAGTTGTAGCAGCTGGGGCATCTGGAATTCTAGCAATTGAGAGGTTAGGCAGGCCTTTGGCATTTAGCCCGGTAACTGGAGCTGCTGATCGATTAGTGGCAGGCTCATTCACTGGACGAGCTTCGATCTCCGCCCCAGAAAGCCGGATGGCCAGAAAAACTGCCCCAACAAGTATCAACGTCACATAGTGAAACTTGTCTCTAAAGGGCGTAACCAGATTATCGATGCTAACGAAACTCATATTCTAAGCTCGCTTTACTAGCCTTAAACGATGCTCTACTTCTGTTTGTAGTAGTTCCAACGACCCTGACGTATCTCTACAACTTCCTGATGCCCTGGGCGGTAGTAGTGGCCTTCCGGATCTATCCCCGGTGGAACCTCAACTACATCTACCATCGGCTCTTCCCAAACGTATTCCACAACGCCAGGAATCTTCCGAGTATCACGCTCAACAGCGACTTCCTTAACTTCTGTTTGAGTGGTGACAACTGTACGCTGCGCGCAGCCCCCAGCGGTAGTCAGTACCAGCAGCGCTGCTCCTAACTTTAGCATATTTGTTTCAAACATTCCCTTTTTCATGTTCCACGTCTCCTTGGGTTCAACCATTGTTTCATGAAATTACTGCGAACTTGATGTAATCGCTCCCTGCATCATTCCGCCCACGATGGAGGCAACACCGCCTCCATCAGCTTCACCAGCTGCGTTAGGTGTGCCAACGCCTGACACTTGCTGTAAAGCGCGTGCTCCACTTGGCGCGATCTGAACAGCTCGTTCAAGGGCTGCCATAAAGTCGCCGTTGGTTTCTTTCAATATCTCCGCGAACAGCTGATTATCATCACCATTGTTGGTGCTAGCCCAATAGAAGGATGGCTCAACAGGTAGCACCAGCGCACCTTCGCCAATATCGGAAATCAAATAAAACTGAGACTCCACGCCCTTAACAGTCCTGAGGCGCAAAATCACATCAGCCTGCTGCTCGGTCAAGTTGAAGGCACGTGCCGTATAATGGAATTTACTTGGGTCCTGGCGCAGGAAGATCTTATGGGCACTGTTTTGAACAATAGCCTGACCACCTTGCCCAACGTAGAAGTCCTCACCCGACTGAGAAGCCGCAATCACAATACCTTTACGCTTGCGGTATAGTCGGAAGGCCGTTTCGATTGTGTTAGCAGCAGTCTTTCCGATCAAGTCGTGCGCTTCGTCAAATACAAGAATCTTACGACTATCTAATTCCTTGGCATCATTCATGACCGTATCTGCCCAAAGCATAGCGATCTTTAAGAATACTCGCTGCAGATCCGGGTTTCTATTGAGCGCTTTGAGATCAAACACGATGAAGCGCTCTTTAAGTTTCAACGCGCCTGGTCGATCAAAAAAGCGTGCATAGGTGCCATCACCATAATACTCGCTCATTAACATTGCTACACGATGGCGACGTCGCGATGAATCTTCATCCTCATCGATGCGTTTTGGAGCGCGCAAGACAGAGGCCACATCGCTAAGAACAAATTCACGCTTCATTGGACCGCTGCGATAAATTCGATGTGCCTCAGTCAGCGAATCCAAGACTGCTCCGCGATCCAAGCGGTCTAGCGGTCGGTTTGCTTCAGTGGCCATATCGCAAACGATATCGGCGCACATATCTAGAAGATCCTTATAGTCTTCATTGCGAGGATCTGGTGGTGTTTCTCCCAAGCGTGCCAGGAAGTTCATGGCTGGGGCTTTCGATGGCGTAGCCTCGTAGATACGGCCACCGAATAGCCGTGCCACCTTTTCAAATCCGCACGGTTGCCCAGTCATACCCTTATCAAACACGAATGTAATCGGCGGTCTTTCAAGAATACGCCCATCGGGGAGAGTGGCGTAGTGTCCGCGGTTCATCCCAATTAGGAGATAGCACAGCAAATAGCTTTTTCCGGAACCTGACACACCGCTAATAAGAACGTTTGGTGCCAAGTTAGAGTCAAAAAGATCGAAGCCAACTAGCTCCCGGTTCCAAAGACTTGGCAGCACGAAGAGTGAGCCACTACTTCCTTTCCAGTTACCCCACAATGGAAACATGCGAACAGCCAAGGAAGACTTCATGACAGTGGTCCAACCAGCTCCATCTGTAGCTGGATCGTAGCAGCCTGGCAGAGCATTAACCATTAGGGCTAAGTCGGAAATCTCATGGATCATGCCGCGAGCACCGTTTAGCTGTGGGAAAGTTGCAATCGCTTCCGATCCAGCGCGCATTGCCTCATCTGGTGTTTGGCAAATAAAGGTCTGGTGTACACCAACTCTGACAATTTGAGCGCTACCATTATACAGTTCGGAACGCGCAGCGCGGATAGCCGATATTTGATGCTGAATTTTCTGATTGCCACGACCAAATTGTGTGCGCTCACGAAATCCAAGCGTACTATCAAGCGTGTCAAGGCGCTTCATTTGCCGCTCTTGCGGATCCTTTGAGAAACACACGCTGAGGATATTCTCATAGGGCGACGCCAACATCGGCGTAATCATAAGCGGGATGCAGTTCTTGGGAGCCTTTACCATTGAAACAGAACGGTAATACTTGCCATCCTTCTTGATAATTCCGTTTTGAGGATGCTCAACATGCGTTTCAGAGATTTGATTGCTCAGGAAATCTTTTGGGTCATAAGTTGGCACCGGCGTAGCCGTAGTTCTGCCGCGACGGAACTTTCCGGCCTTAACGCTGCGTCGATTAAGTAGGGGGTAGAGCAGATTAATGATGCCCTGGCCATCTACGCGACTTGGGCGGAAACCTAAGTCATTAAGCTTGGCAACAGTTCCATCAATTGAGCCCTTAAACTTGTTGGCATACTCGCTATACTCCGAACGGCGCTGTTCGGCAGTAACTCCAACCTTTCCCTTCAGCAGCATCTGCACTGTTCGTACTAACTGTTGCAGAGGATTAGTAGCTTTCCATGGTGGATCATAGCGAAAACACATGATCAGCCGTAAGCGCCGTGGTCGACGTTGCAACACATCTGAGGTTGAGGCACGTTTTAAGTTACGCACCCAACGACGCGCCATCCACCCAGCTGGCCCTGATGTAGGATAGCGGTTTATTGAGTCCTTAAGAATTCCATCTACATCAAACGTGGTAACCCAAACTACTTGCGCACTGATGGTGTGATCTAGCGCGTCGAGCATTTCCTGCATGCTCGCTGAAAGCTGAAAAGCCTCAGAGTCAGAGGTCTTAGTGATTACATTTGGCTGCAACTCCCAGATCGACCATAGCGATGCGTCGGAATGCACAAAGATCCCGTAGCTTTCGTCATACTTGGCGAAAGGCAGCAAGCTGTTAAAGACGGTTTCGTCTTGAAACAGGCGCTCTCTAGTGAGTCGATTGATGCTCATGAGGTGTAACCTCTTTCTCAACCAATGCTAAACCTTGTGAAGCTGGGGCAGCGGCACTAGCTCCCGGTGCTGTCCCATAAAAAGCCGGTTCCGGGGCCGGCTTTGGCAGGAAGCGCACAGCGCGTCCTTCATGATCAACCTGAACTCGAATATCGGCACTCTTCCCAATTGCAACAGCCAGCTCATCAATCGTGCCAAGCTTACTAATTGTAAGTTTGCGTCCAGCGATTGAACTAGCACAGAAACTAGAATAGTGAGATGTAGAGGCCAAGGCCTTGGCAGCCTCATCGAGGCTGACAGCCTTAAGGTCCAAATGCACGACGGGGAAGATCACTCCTGCACCACTATCCGCCAAATCTCGAGCTGGCATTACATCCGGCGCATGAACCCAACGTAGGCGATTGTACACGGGCTCGGGTGCTGTTTGGCTGAGTGAAACTGCATACGCATGTCGCTTCTGGTCAGGCTTCCATTCTAGGCTATGCGCGCCACTGCATGCGCTTAGGGAAAGCGCCAGTAAGGCACAGCTAACTATATGATCCCTCGTACGCATCGCAGCCCTCGTCATCACAGACTTCCTGCCTCTTCAGCAGAGATAAATGGGACATTGGAAGAGGAACCAGCCCCGCCACGCGGAGATAGTTGTCCCTCTAGCTCAAATGCATCCGTTACCGCCCAACGATCATTCAAGACTTTTAAGTAATAGTAGTGAGCGGGGACAAGATCGCCGTTGCGATTTAGGTGATCTGGGATCCACATCAAGCGCACAACAGCTGGCTGCATTACTGGATCAACTGGCTGGGGCTCCTGTGCGCGGCGATATGATGCCATCGCTTCTAACGCCGATCGCGCTGAATCTTCATTATTGCTGCCACCATTTAGGGCATGATCGTTCATCTCGCCCAACAAAGCCTGCGGGGCAGGGGGATCATAAAATGGGTTAAGCACATTCCCCATTGAGCCGCAGCCGCTTAGCTGAGCCGTTACAGCACCGGCAATTATTAGTTTTACTGACCGCATATTATGCTCCACTTCAAAATCTAAATACTCACTAGTCTAAGGCGGAATAGTGATTGTCATCCTCGCCCAAGGCCTCAATTAGTCCTGGAACAGCGAAGCCCTTGGCAAACACCGCAGTGGCCTCACGATTGGACATAACTTTAACCATCGGAACGAGCTGCGAAATGCGTTCCTTGATAATTCCCGACCAAGCCGAGGCTGCACCTGCGAGTCCGCGCCCAGCCGCGAAAGTACCAACACTGCCTGAGATGAAGCTCTGGCTATTCCCATTTTCTCCCAGATTCTGCGTTAGCTGAGCCGCCGCGAAGCCTTCGCCGATACCCGCGATACCACCGGCCATACCGGCACCAGCGATAGCCTTGCCAATCGGATCGATCAATTCACCAGCCATGCCGCGCAGTCCATCCTCGCCAACTACCCAGCCGTCAACATCAACAACCTTGCGGCGTCCATCCGGAAGGCGAATGTTCAAACTGGTTAAGCGAAACAACGCACGCGAATCAGTCAATGAACCTTGAGCAGCCGCTACAAGACGAGCCTCACCCAAGGGCAAAGCTGAGCCGTCTGGTCCATAAATATCACCGATTAACTTGAAAACTACCGGATAGGGCGTGCCGTCTGTGGGAGCATTCACACCAGCCAGAAGCTTAATCCTAACTGAATCACCAGCACCAACGAAGGCCACCTTGCTAACCGGAGGTGCAGGAGGTGGCGCGTTCTGCGTCTCTTCCATTCCGAAAGATTCAACTTCATCTGTTTGAATATGCGCTGCTTGATCGTCTCCAGTAAGCTGCTCTCCATTTACATCAACTGGCATCGAGCCGTCAGCTCCAGGCATAGCACCACTTGTGGCAGTACGTCGACCACCAGAACCCTCGTTTTCCTGGATACGCTCCAAAACGCGCTTGAATATGTCGGCCGTACGTTGTTCGTAATCAAGAAGGTTCTTACGAATCTCCTTGTTCTCCTCTGCGTTTTGCTCAGTCTTCTGCTTAATATCGCTGAGATCAGCACTAAAACGTTGCACAATATCTTCATAAGCTTCTTCGTTACTCATTTTGCCGGAAGTAACATCAGGAGCTGTTTGGTTAGCATACAGATTCATCGGCTGAGGTGGACGCTTCTTGTTGTCCATCAAGAAGAATACAACGATCAGCAATACCACCGCGCCCAACGCCACTTGCGTTTTGCGATCTTTTTGAACCTTTAGTGAAAAATCTTCAAGCCACTGTTTCATACGCCTGTTCCCTTAGTTCATTTTGCGCGCCGAAGTAACGATATAGATCTTGGCCCGATCACGGCTCGCAATCTGCTGCTCAGTGTTAAGCGGTTTTCCAGTTAACTCCCAGCGATTAGCGGATACCGCCCTTGTTCCATCCAAGCGGAAAGCTGCTGGATTAATCTTTTGATCAGTCTCGATCAAATTCTGAGCATCTAGCACATAGCCCCAAAGCGATGGTCCAATAAAGATCTTGTCAATAGTGGCCTTAATCGTTCCATCGCTTAGTACCGTCTCGCCTTTGTAGCGGTCGCTAACGCGATAGCCCTGAATTTTTGTCTTCCCAAACTCAGAAGCCAACACCATTTCCCTTAGTAGGCCGGCTACCTGACTCGGAGGCGCATAGTCATACTTCTTTTCTTTGTAGGCTGGCTCTTCCTCTTCATTTCCAGAAATAATCGAACCGCGCTCATCCTCAAGTTTGACGACATCGTCACGGGGGCTAGCCTGGTTGGCGCGACGCACACGTAGAGAGTAAGAGCGCCCGTCTTTTAGTCGAACAATGATCGCCTCACCTTGCTCGCTGATTCCATCGCTAGCAAAAACTACCAAGTCGCCTTCCTTGTGATCGATTGAAAGCGTCGATAGCTTGCGACGAAATCCACCCGAAATATCCCCAGGGAATTGAATCTGCGTTGGCTCACCAGGATTGACGTATACCGCCACTTCCGTGCCCTTGTACTCCACATCTCGGGCGAAAGCGACGTGAGTGCTAAGAGCACACAACGTGAGCGCTACTACTCCCGCTACCCAACGTGTTTTAGTGTTACCAGCGATTCGCATATACATCCTTTCTAAAACTCTAGTTCACCACGTTCTCAAAGCTCACGTTATCAATGACGATTCCATACGGATTAATGTCATTGCGTGGGATTGTGGTCATTGAAACTTCAAATTTAGTCAAAACAACTGGCAACTGTTTACCAGCTACAATCTTGAGGCGATCACCAATCATGGTTACAAACACGTGACCATCGCGCCTCTCAATCCCAGTCTTGGTTGGATCAACAAAGAATAACTGGGTACGATTAGTATTTTCGATCGCTTTCAGTTCGGTCCCAATCATTTCGCGGTCAAACAGTTCAAGCATGGGCTCCTTGAGGATCTCACGGGCCTTTTGGAACTGACGACGCGCCACCGCTGGCTGATAAGTAGCGATCAGATTAATAAAATTGGTAGCAGTGTCGATGAATTCTGTGTCTGGGATTTCCTGCGCAGCATATAAACCTGGAAGCGGGTTGCGCGGTACATTAAGTGTTACTTCCTGAGAGCCCCACAGGTAGAACGCAAAAATTACGAGAATTAGAGTAGCTGGAATCTGGAGTAGAGCCAGGGCACGCCACAGTAGGGCTTGATCTCGATAGTTCTCCCACAGCCGAATCGTGTCATTCTCGCCGCGCGAGTCAATGACTTGGCTGTCCCGCATGATTTCTTTTGCAACTTTTGCTGCACTTGCCATAACCCTTCTCGTCTAACCTAAGTTGTAAATGAACGAAAAATCTTCAGTCGACTCCCTAACTATTCTTCCTCCAGCAAATCCTGTCCGCCGAACAAATCCCGAAGCGAAAGTTGCGAGTAGTAACAGGTCTCGCTCAACTCGCGCATCGGGGCGCCACTCCACACCGGCTGAATCGATGCTGGAGCTGGGATGCCAGGTGGTGCGAAGCCCATCGCAACCATCGCGGCATTGCGTATCCCGCGCTCTTCGTCTGGGAACTTCCTTCGCAACGCGGCCAACCCGAAGGTTGTTACCACAAGCACCAGTCCCAGTAGTGGCATTGAACGAGCCACCTTTGATATGAAGACTTCGGAAAAAACTAGCGCTGAACAAATCCCGGCGATCCACTCCATGAGTTTGGCTCCGCCAAGAGTCCACTCTTCGTTCAGGCCTGGTATGACGTAACCGTCGTCCATTCGCTCATCGTCCTCAGTCTTTAGGCACTTAGCCCTCTTCCCCTTATCCGTGTTCCTTACTTTTTTGCTTCATTCAGCAATCGGGTATCTGCCTTGTATTTCATCCCCCTGCGGCTAACCCGCGGCTGTGGGTCTAAAAGGCGCTCTAACTCTTGGGCCCGATCTATTAGGCTATTTCGCCAGTGCTTCGCATCCAAAATTACCTTTGGATCCGCTAACTTATATCCTTGATCGAACTCCCCAAGGGCGGCCAAAATTAGCGAACGAGCTCGCGCATAGTGCCCCATAGCAACGCTTAGGTCCTCTCCCTCAGCGCGCTCTAAAGCCATTGGAGGTCTATCCTCAGCGTTTGCCGAAAGAATGCCTGTACTGCAAAGGATAAGGGCTAAGGCCGCGTAATATCTGAAATTCATGTGAATAATCCCAAAAAATTGAAGTCCAATCCTGATGCCCCTAAAGCAAGTTGCAAGGATGGCCTTCAGCCCTGTTATGGGCCAATAGAGCAAAGAGGATGCAAACAATTGAATACGTTCAAAGTGTGCCTGTGCAGATCAGTTTCTAACTAGCGTCGGCATTAATAAAAACTTTGCCGGGAAGGAGCCCGCCTCAACTATCTGAGTTGCAAGCAATTTTATCGTATAATGACCCTTGGCCGTACGGCACACCGGAGACACAACAGCCTATAATAATGGAGGAAGTCGATCTGTGCCTCCCTGAGGCTGGGGTTGACGCACTAGCCCGTAGCTAGTCGGAAGTTAGATAAATAGGAACAAGGGGCGTTCTTTGAACCAGCTATTAGCCGATCCAATTGCTCGAAAGCATCAGCGTGATTTTTCCGCGTTGATAGGTCGCCGCATGGGGGGCCCGCTGCGCTTGGCTTTGGTTGTAGTTGCCCTGTTCATAGGGGCGTTTGCTCTTTTCTCGCTAGTTCAAGCGCCTCAACCTGGACTGCAAAATTTCGAAGCCGCCCAACGCACCTTAGCCAGCTCCGGGCTTTTAACCGACGAAGAATTTTTTTCCCGTCACAATGCCTATCGTGAGTGGCTTTATTTGCACGGCACCTCGGATGAGCAGAACCTGTTCGATAGCATATCAATCACTCTATTCGAAAATGCCGCCCATATCGGCTCACGCAAAGCTGCTATTGAGGGCTTGTCATTTTTTCAGCGCATTTACTTCTCGCTACACTTTAGCCTCTTAAGAATTTGCTTCGTTTTAATTGCCTCATATAGACTGTGGTTATTCGCCATTCTACTAGCGGCTATTTTAGAGTTCTTCTCGCTACGCGTTCACCAAGGTGTTGACTTCCTAGGCCAGACAGGCAACGGGCGACTATTTTTTTCTGGATTCCGTATTAGCTTGGATCCAGCCGGTCCAGACGGAGCGCCGCAACAGCATGTACGCGGACTGGCCTGTGCCGCTCAAGCCTCTACAGCGGTTGTGCGCAAGTCTCGTTTAGGGAAAACACTCGAAACTTTTGGGGTCGACAACGCGACTAACCTTGGTTTGGCGGGCGTAATTCTCCATCATCGCGAATTTCCGGCTTACATTGCTGCGCAGGAGGAAACGCCGCTACTCGAAGCAGCATTTGCTGGCGCTAACTTGGGGGAGTCAAGCACACTACTCCTAGAGCGGGCGCTTAAGTTGCACCAAAAATATCGTGCCATGCAGATGGGCAACGAACGCTTTGACGACCTTGAAGCTGATTCAACTGATTCGCTGCAAGACGGCGTGGCCCGCAAAATGCAGCTGTCGGAATACATTTCCCAGCTGATCAAAGCACTGCATCGGGTGCTGACACCAGAGATGCGCACCCATCTTTCGGAGATGCGTCCAGCAGAACTAGCTACTTTGGTGCTAGCTCTAGAAGCCGGCAAGGTCTTGGCCTATAGCCGTGAGGGAGCGATATGGACTCGCAAGTCAAACTTCCCGCACCTATCAGCGCGCTCAATACTCCATTCAATGGCCGGATACGGCCAGGACTACAGTTCTGACGAGCGTACTACTATTAGGCGCGCACTAATGTTTGCAGAACGCAGCAGCGTTTTCGCGCCAGTGCGTTTCCCAATCGATTTAAGTGAAAAGGCACGCGCTGCGCGTCAATGGGCTGAAGTACTACTTGCTTGCCCGCATGAACTACAGGCCGTAGCAGATGAAGTAGAGCTAGTAGGCATAGTAGGGGAGGCCCAGCGTGCTTGGTCACGCCTATTCTTAGATGGCGCCATGGCCCTCGATCCGGCGGTGGTAGAAGATGTATATGCCACCCCTAGCAATCTACTATTTGTACCAGTCACTAAGGTGCTGGCTTTGATGCGAAAAGTTGTAGAGCACGGGACTTTGCGTCGACTAGAGGAACTAATTGCTCGCGTAAGCCAAAAACAACGCTTAGCAGCGATGTCGCTCGATTTTGCCGGTGAGGGGCCATTTGGTGGAGGTAGTTCCAGCTCGAGCTCGACAGGCTCGAACAGCGACAGAGTATTTACCCCACTAGCGCATCGGGAAATTAAGGCCCTGGCTGGAGCGCATTCTATTTCGGCTGCCGATATTCGTGATTGGTCTTCTTTCCGCGTGATACTTAACAATTATGGCTGGCTGGCCCGGCGCATCGGAGATCACACGGTACCTGAGAGCTCATTAGTATCGGTTGTTTTTAAGGCTGACAAAGCTTTGCCTGGCGCAAACGAGTTCGGAAGAATTGGCAAACATGGAATGGTAGCTTTGCGTGGCACACGCCTTGAAACGCGTTGGGGCTCCTTCTGGCAGAGCAGGTTTGTGGCCACCAATGGAGCAACCATGGCCGAGGACCAAGCTGACTACGAACAGCTGCTCAAAGGAATCGAAAAGAAATCTGATGATGATGAGCAAATTAGCGCACAGGTGGCAAATGATGGAGGTGGGATTTAGGTAGCTATGGCACGTGACTACCAACGCACCGATTACCAAGCAGTTAAGGACGCCCAGCGTGAGCGGGCATTATTCACTAGTGCCCTGGCTACCGTGGGCAGTCTGGGCGTAGCGGCAAGTCCGCTATTGGGCGGGGTAGACCCGTCCTGGCTCTTCGCCCTAGGGTTAGTTCCAGCAATGGCCTACGCCAACACTGCACGTATACTCTCGTCACAGTTTTGGCTCGAACGGGAACGGCAGCGTGAAAGTTCGTTGCGCAATGGGCGCCAAGTCCTTGGCCAACCACCAGAGAGAGAATGTTTCCAACGCGCCCTGGCCGAAGCCCAAGCACGCGGCAAGAAGATGATCGACAAGTATCTAGTTGGCTTTGAGCTCGACTCCGGTAAGCCACTCTGGATCGACGAAGAAGATATTTGCAGTCATGGCTGCGTTTTTGCGAAGACCGGCGTAGGTAAGACACTTTGGCTAGAGTCACTAATTTTCCAACAAATGGCGCGTGGTCGCGCTAGCGGCTGCACTTTTATCGATGCGAAGCGCGACTCAGGGACTCTGGCGCACATAATATTAATGGCTCTTGCGACTGGGCGCATCGAGGACCTAATCGTCATCGATCCTTTCGACAGCATGCACAGCTATAATTTTGTACTAACTAATCAGCGCGCAGATGTAAAGGCGCGCAAAGTGCTGCGAGCTGGATTGCCGCCTACATCAGATCAAAGCGTCACGAAACACTATGACCGACTTGCAGCTGATTCCATCTATCGCATGGTGCGCGCGATGGAGAGCTTTGGACTAGCATGGTCAATCCGTGACATTGCTGTTTCGCTCTCGGCCTTTAACTATGCCTATCCTCACATTCGCAGCATGCTCAACAAGATTGGAGCACGCCAGGCCATGGTGGAATTGGGCCATCTGGCCTCAAGCTATAGAAGCGCGAAGGGCACGCTAGACACTGTTCGCATTACCGACAACTTACGCGGCATAGCATCGGAACTGCATGCTATAGCCGGCAGTGACATGGGTCAGGTCTTTTGCACACATTACACCGATCTAGTTCTTACCGATGCAATATTACGCGGCAAGATTATTTACTTTATGCTGCCACGCCTCGAAGAAGCCGAGAGTGCAGCTCGCATGGTAAAAGTATTTCGTGAAGATCTGGAAGTATCGATTGGTGAGATTACCTCATCAAGAATGCACCACTTGGAAGATCCGCATCTGATCGTCATAGATGAAGGTTCATCGACCTTTGGTCCTACTTGGGCCAATCTTTTCGAACTAGCAAGAAAGGGGAGATTCGCCCTGTTGTTTGGAGCCCAATCAGCTGGCGGCCTAACTGACGAATCCCTGGGCTTAAGCGAAGCCTTCTATGAACGCGTGATGGCCAATGTGAATTTGAAGGTCATGATGCGTGTTGGCGACAACCGCACAGCTCAGGAGATGACTGAGTGGATTGGAAAGGTTAATACCACAAAGAAATCAATTGGTGCGGGTGTAACCACCGGATCATCTAGCTCAATGTTGCGTGGCGCGATAGACCTACAGGCGCGCGCTAGCGAAGGAGCTTCGCAGAGTGTCAGCATTTCCGAAGATGAGGAGGACTTGGTTAGCTCTGAGGAGCTAAAGCACGAGATGTCGGCGGAAAAGGGCTTGGCCTGGTTTGATTTGGGAGATGGGCGAATTATTAAAGGCCGATCTTCATGGGTCAACGCAGAATTGCCTGACACCTGGGAGGGGCGAGAGTACATTACCCATTTTGAGCGTACTGAAAATGACGAAATAGGTCTGGCAGAATGGGTTGACGAGCAAATCTTATCTCAGGAAGAGCGCGAAACAACCATCCGCATCCCTTCGAGCGCGCAGCCCAAGGACCTTGGGGCCGAACCTCAGGAGAAAGAAAAGGATCGTCGCGAAAATAAAGAAGCAAGCCGTGATAAGGCGGCAGAGTCAGATCAATCAGGGCCGTTCAAGATTACTCTAGTCCCACGCGGTGGAAAGCCACGCGGAACAGTCACAGCTCTCCCCAAGGAAGCGGCGCCAACCCAATCGCCTGAGAAGGATGGATCTAGCTCCCAAAAGACAGCAGCCAAGGCAGAGGCTCAGGAAAAGGCGCCCACATCGGCTAAGCCGGCAGGTGCCACGACCGGCGAGTCGACTAGTGCCAAAGCTGCTAAAAAGCCGATTGATGTCTCGGCAGAACAAAAGAAGATAGCCGATGAGAAGCTAACAGCAGAAAGCGAAGCAGATAGGGACCCCTTCGCTGGCCTATAGCTATAGAACGTTGTTTTTAAGGAGGGTTTTACGTCATGCTAGGGCTCCATTCGGTCGATTTTTACTTTGAATGTGCCTTGGAAATATACTATAGCAACACAGGCTCAGGCGGCCTATGGGTGGGCATTCCAGCGAGTGACGCTTAGGCGGTTTACAAGTTTGGGGATAATTACAGGTTATGTATTTAGGTGGCGTCACATTCTCGATTAGCAAATCATTCGGCAGTCTTCAGCTTGTACCTGAGCCAGGTGGACTAAGAGTCTACTACACACCAATTGTCGATGGCGCCCAAAAGCCAGATGCACCTGGTTTCCTCAATATGATGTTGCCACTAGACGCCATTGGCGGACTTTGGGCCACTACACGTGCATTCCTATACGGCGTGGAATCTCTCGACGAAAACGTCATCCTGCAAGGCCGCGATAAGGAGGGCGAATCTGACACATTAGTTAAGTTGTATCGCGATAAGCCTCGCGGACAGCAGGGTCGGCTATCGGGCGAAGAAACTTGTTGGTTACGAATTGTCACTGGCAGGACAGAAGAAGAGCGCCGCCGCATTAAGTTAGGACCCCGTGACTTGCTTTGCTTAGAGCTTGCTTGCACTGCCGTTCTGACACTTTCAGCTCAAGCCGGAACACACCAACCAAAGCTTACCCGTTAGTAACGCCGGGGCTCAGGCTGGGCGAGGGTTTATATAGGGACACCTCTAAATTGACCGATAAGTAACGTTATCGGTCAATTACCAGGCACCACAAAGCCATAAAAGCAAATAGCCAGCCCTCGCTATGTAAGCTGCTTGTATTACTTCATAAATTTACTGGGCACCTTAAAGCAGCCTGCTGGCGCAGGTGGTATGGCAAGATTGCGCTTGAGTTCGCCTTTAGCTTGGAGTAGCTTCCGGGCCCGTAACTGTATGTAACCCCCGCTAACTCATCTAGAGGTGTAACATGTTTAGACGATCTATTTTCGCCGCATTGGCGTGCGTGTTTCTATGCACGGGAATTGCGGAAGCGTCCCACTTTAGATTCGGCCAAACCACTTGGCGCAGAATCGCAAATAATCCTGACGGCTCAGTAACTGTAGAGTTCACGTCAACCCAAGCCTGGAGAACATCAGCTTTGGACATGCTGGGCCTGGACTTTGATGACGGCAATTTCTATTCGCCTGCCAGCCAGGATATCACCGATATCTTCACTGGTCTTGATCTAGCCGGCGAAAGCTACACAATTCGTCGCTACATTGTTCAGCACACTTATTCTTCTACTGACATCACAAGCAAAGGCGGAGTATTCGTAGCTAATAGCGAAAGCTGCTGCCGTATCTTTAGTTTGTTAAATGCCAGCAGCGCGGACGAGCGAATTCAAACAGTTGTCAATCTCAACAACAATAATCAGGGCTCAGCTGTAAGCAGTATCCCGGTTATATTACAGATGTCGATTTCCCAGATTAACACTTTGACAATTGCTTCTGCCGATCCGGATGGAGACACACTTGGCTGCCGCATGGCAACCAGTGGAGAGTCTGAGATCCCATCTCTGGCTTCGGTTGGCTCGAATGTTATCAGTGTTAGCCCATCTTGCATTCTTTCTTGGGACCTAACCAACACCACGATCGCAGATGTCGGCAGCAAGTTTGCTGTGCAAGTCATGATCGAAGAGACAAACCGCTGCAATGGACAAAATCTTTGCGGTGGCATCGCTTTGGACTTCATCATTGAATTGGTACAGGGCAATCCGCCAACCTGCGCCAGCGACAAGCCAGCCAACAACACGCTGTATGTCGATCATTCATTCTCGGCCACTTTCACCGGAACTGATTCAGATCCAGGTGCTTTGTTGACGGTCACAAGCTTCAACGCACCAAGTGGATCCAATCTGTCCCCGGTTTCGGGCTCACAACAAGCTGCACCATTCGCTGCTACCTTCCAGTGGACTCCACAGGAAAGTGATCGCGGATCGGTACACTCAATGCTTGTAACCTTCCAGGATGAGACAGGACTACAGTCAGTTTGCACCCTATCGCTGACCGTTTCGCAAACTGATCCAGTCTTCACATGCTCACCAGTTAATGTTGAGCCGCTGCTCTTTGCCTTAGATGGAAATGCTTTCCATCAGAAGGCGTTGGCTTTGCAAGGCGCAAAGCAACTGAAGAAGACAGGCAAGGCTGGAGCTAAGGCAGCTTCTCAGATCGTGAAGCTTGCTAATGCCCTTTATCAGCAGACCTGGATTAGCGTGTGGTCGAAGCTACACTCAATTGCCCAGGATTGCTCGTCGTCACCTAACGTTGAGTTTTGCTCAACAGTAGCAGTAAACGGCGCTAGCATCTCCGAGTACTTGAGTGGCGCGGATGCACTAAATAATCTGATCGTAAGTACAGCCGCTAAGCTTAAGAAAGCTGGCGTGAAGTCTTATGCTAAGAAGCTTTCGGCAGCCGCGGCTAAGGCCAAGTCAGAGGCTACTAGCAGCCTAGGACAGCTACCATCAACAACTCAGATTTGCCAATAAGCAAGTCGCGAGAGCACGTTGATGCTCAAAGAGGGCCCTGGTGGGATGCAGATCCCGCCAGGGCCCTTACTTTTGGTGCACCTAGCAAGAATTTCCAAAAGTAAGAATCGGGTCAATCCTCCGGATCGACACCACTTTTACATGCTCAACGAACTATTTCTTGGGTTGTCCCCGCCTCTTCCGCCCGAAATTACCATAAGATTGGTAAATCTGAAGTGCCCTTGAGCAGCACCCTATTTATTCGTACAATCAAGCCCTTAGGAAAATTAGCGCCCCAAAAGCGCATTAAGAGGCATTAGTTGTATGAACCCAGGGAACAAGCACTATCCAGACGTAAATCCACAGGCCAAGTTCCCTGAAATTGAAGAACGCATTCTAGCCTACTGGCAAAAACACAGCACCTTCCAAGAAAGCATAGATTTTCGCCCGGCCGGCACTAATGGCAGCAACGAGTTTGTATTCTATGATGGTCCGCCATTTGCAAACGGGCTTCCCCACTACGGTCACTTACTTACCGGATTCGTCAAAGACGTATTCCCGCGTTACCAAACGATGCGCGGCAAACGTGTTGAGCGCCGCTTTGGTTGGGACTGCCACGGATTACCACCTGAAATGGAAGCTGAAAAGGAACTAAAAATTTCCGGCCGTGCCCAAATCCAGCAGTTTGGAATCGATAAATTTAACGCCCACTGTCGAAGCTCAGTGCTGCGATACACCAGAGAATGGGAAAACTATGTCACGCGTCAAGCCCGCTGGGTCGATTTCAGACGCGACTACAAAACCATGGACCTTAGCTACATGGAGTCAGTCATCTGGGCATTCTCCGAACTTTGGAAGAAGGGCTTAGTTTACGAGGGCACTCGCGTTATGCCCTATTCGTGGGCCTGCGAAACTCCCCTCTCCAACTTTGAAATCAGAATGGATAACGCCACTCGCCCACGTCAAGATCCGGCGGTGACCGTTCTCTTAAAACTTAAACCCGTAAGTTCGGATCAAGGCACGCTCAACATGCTTGTCTGGACAACCACGCCTTGGACCTTGCCATCGAATCTAGCTTTGGCCGTCGGTAGCGATATTGACTATGCCCTAATGCAGGAAGGGTCAAATACATATGTAATCGCTGAAAGCGCAATTGAGCGTTACGAACAGCAGCTCTCTCAGGCGAAAAAAGTTGGATCGTTAAAGGGTTCGCAACTTGTGGGGCGCAGCTACGAACCGCTATTCCCATATTTCTCACAACATCCAAAGTCTTTTGTGGTCTTATCCGGCGACTTCGTTAATACAGAAGAAGGGACCGGTGTTGTGCACATGGCGCCTGGTTTCGGCGAAGATGACCAGAAGTTGTGCGAAAAACATGGCATAGATGTAGTTTGCCCGGTGGACGTACGTGGCTGCTTCACGGCCGAAGTACCAGACTACGCTGGCAAGCAAGTTTTTGATGCAAACAAGGAAGTCATTGCGGATCTCAAGAAACGTAAGGTGCTTATCAAGCATGAATCCTACACACATAATTATCCGCACTGCTGGCGCACAGACACTCCAATTATCTACAAAGCAGTTAACTCTTTCTATGTACGTGTCACAGAATTCCGCGACCGCATGGTGCAGCTGAACCAGCAAATTAATTGGATTCCAGCGCACGTTAAGGATGGCCAATTTGGGAAGTGGCTGGCTAACGCACGCGACTGGTCAATCAGCAGAAATCGTTTCTGGGGAGCCCCGATCCCTGTTTGGAAGAGCGACGATCCGCGCTACCCGCGTGTCGATGTCTACGGCAGTTTGGCGGAACTCGAACGTGATTTTGGCGTCAAAATCTCCGATCTGCACCGTCCAGGCATCGACAACCTAGTGCGCCCGAATCCAGATGACCCAACTGGCAAGAGCAAAATGCGCCGAGTTGAAGAGGTCTTGGACTGTTGGTTCGAATCTGGCTCTATGCCATTTGCTCAAATGCACTACCCGTTTGAGAATAAGGCCTGGTTTGAACATCATTTTCCAGCCGATTTCATTGTTGAATATGTCGCGCAGACCCGCGGCTGGTTTTACACCTTGATGGTCCTAGCTACAGCGCTTTTCGATAAGCCTCCGTTCAAGAATTGTGTCTGCCACGGCGTAGTACTAGATGAAAACGGCCAAAAGCTTAGCAAACGGCTACGCAACTACCCGAGCCCTGAGGAAGTTTGCAATACATTTGGAGCAGATGCCCTGCGTTGGTTCTTAATTTCATCGCCAATTTTGCGTGGACAAGATTTGCAGATCGACCGCGACGGCAAGGGCATAGCTGAATGCGTTCGCACAGTAATTAACCCGATCTGGAACTCTTATTATTTCTTCACGCTTTATGCCAACGCCGACGGCGTACGAGCAACATTCTCTACCTCTTCTAAGCAGCTACTTGATAGGTACATACTTAGCAAAACCGGCGAGTTGATCCAGAAATTGCAAACTTCAATGGATCAATACGAGTTGGATGCCTCCTGTCAGCATGTGCTACATTTTTTAGAGGCTCTCAATAATTGGTACATTCGTCGCAGTCGCGATCGTTTTTGGAAACACGAGCGCGATCAGGACAAGCAAGATGCGTACAATACATTATACACAGTGCTGTGTACCCTGACCAAGGTCGCTGCTCCACTTCTGCCCCTAATAAGCGAAGAGGTCTATCGGGGCCTTACTGGCGAAAAGAGCGTTCACCTGTGTGACTGGCCAAATGCAAAGGACTTCCCTGCCGCTGCGGACCTTGTCTACGAGATGGATAGAGTTCGGGATGTCTGCTCAAGCGCATTATCACTGCGAGAATCACATAATTTGCGGACTCGTTTGCCACTAAAGCGCCTGACTGTAGCGGGCAAAGACGCAGAACGACTTCGCTCCTATGCTGCGCTGATAAGAGATGAAATCAACGTTAAGGAAGTTGAATTCACAGGTGATGTGGCAAATTTTGCTACTTTTCAACTCCAACTAAATGCACGTGAGCTTGGTCCTAAGTTGGGCGGCCGGATGAAGGATGTCCTCTCCGCCGCCAAGCAAGGCACCTGGAAACGTTTGCCCGATGGTAGAGTCGAGGTAGCAGGCCAAACCCTTGAAACTGGCGAGTTCTCCATGCGACTGCTATCTCGCGAGGGCATCGCTAGCCAAGGTCTAAGCACGAATGATGCCGTGGCGGTCCTAGATGTTAAGGTGACTCCAGACCTGGAGGAAGAAGGCCTGGCCCGCGACTTGGTAAGACTTGTTCAGCAGTCGCGTAAAGAGGCTGGTCTACACATCGCGGACCGCATAGAACTATCCGTATCCGTGCCAGTTGAACTGGAGCGCGTATTACGTAAGCACGAAGGATATGTTAGTGACCAAACACTAGCTAAGGTTATTAACTATGGGACGACTGGAAACCGCGATTTCGAACAGAAGTCCACGTTGGACGGAAAGGAAGTTACCATAGCCCTTTCAAAGGCCCGTTAATTGTATGACAGAGAACAATTCCGTAGCCCCAACCGTACGCCTTGAACGTCTCGAATCGGGAGTTTGCGTACTCAGACTTGGAGCTCCCGAGGAGCGGGTTGTTACCATCACCCCTCAGCGTATTCAGGCCTTAGTAGCTGTGCTTAAAGAGCTTCGGGCCCAGCGCCCGCCTGGTCTTATCATTACTGGGCCAAGTCTGGAGATGTTTACTGCTGGCGCAGAAATTAGCTTAATTCGTGACGTACGAGACCCTGAAATTGGCAAGCGTCTAGCTAGGGAGGGACAAGCCGCCTTTGATGCCCTAGCAGATTTACCATTCCCTACCCTAGCCGCTATCGGTGGACCCTGCGTCGGCGGTGGTTGTGAGCTAGCTTTGGCCTGCACCTATAGAATTATTAGCGATGCAAAGACCAGCCTGATCGGCTTGCCGGAAGTTAAACTTGGTATTCTCCCAGGCTTTGGTGGCACACAGCGGCTGCCTCGCCTGATCGGGCTTCCCCGTGCACTAGATGTTATCCTTGCTGGGAAAACTTTGCGTCCGAAACAGGCTCTCAAATCTGGCCTAGTTGATGCAATTGTCAGCCCCGAGCAACTATTAGCTAAGGCTGAAGCAGTGCTAGTGGGGCGTGAAAAACTAAGCGCCCCGCGTTTAACTTTACAAGAACGCTTCCTCACATTTACATCTTTCGGCCGCAATCTAGTGCGACGAAATGCTAGCGCCAAGATATCGAAGGAGACTAAAGGTTTTTATCCCGCGCCTAGCGCAGCCCTTGAATCCTGCCTTTTTGGATTGCAAGCTGGAATAACCAAAGGCCTGGAAAATGAGGCTAGCGAGCTTGGTCGACTCATTGTCACTCCCGAGAGTAAGTCGCTCGTTAGGTTATTTTTTCTTACTGAAGCAGCAAAGGGAATTGGAAGGTCGGCTCGCCGTTCTGTAGAGCATGTGCACGCGCTAGTAATCGGGGCTGGTGTCATGGGTGCGGGAATCGCCGGTACGCTCGCCAAAAACGATTGCGCAGTGATTTTGAAAGACTCTGCCGAGCCAGCCTTACAACGTGGGATGGATCACATTCGCAAACAGCTTGAAAAACAGCGTTCACTCAGCGAGCAAGAGCGCAGTTTCATACTAAATCGCATTGAAGCTACTACACGCGAATCTATTAACACCGGTAATGTGACAATTGTAATTGAAGCAATTGTTGAGAATATGGAAGTGAAGCGTAAAGTATTGGCCGAGATCGCCGCTCTAGTGCCAGCTGAAGCAATCATCGCCACCAACACCAGCTCACTCTCAGTTTCTGAAATTGCCTCAACCATTCCGCACCCGGAGCGCGTAATCGGCATGCATTTTTTCAACCCCGTCGAGAAAATGCCACTCATAGAAATTATTCACGGGACTCAGTCCAGCGATCGAGCTATCGCAACTGTGGCTGCACTTAGCGCAAAATTGGGTAAGTTCCCTATTGTAGTCTCCGATGTTCCAGGCTTTTTAGTTAATCGAATATTAACGCCCTACCTAAACGAGGCGGCCTTCATGTTAAATGAAGGCTTTTCGATTGATGCAATCGATAAAGCTGCTCTCAGGTTCGGCATGCCGATGGGGCCAATTCGCTTACTAGATGAAATTGGGCTTGATGTTGCTGCGCATGTGTTAGAGATCATGGTTAAGGGTTATGGTGAGCGCATGCATGGCCCTAACTTGCTCCCCAAATTAGTGGCTGCCAAACGCCTTGGCCGCAAATGTGGAGCTGGCTTTTACGACTTCCAAGGCGACAACGCAGTTCCACACAGCGGGATTCGTTCGCTCCTAAACATCCAAGCGCCTGTTAAAAGCGCAGACGAGAAGGTAATACAAGATCGGCTAATCCTGAGCCTCTTAAATGAGGGCGTGCGATGTTTGGACGAGGGAGTAGCAGGAGCACCTGGGAAAGACGCGGCTCAGCAGATTGATTTGGGCACTGTAATGGGCATGGGCTTCCCTCCATTTCGAGGTGGACTCTTACACTATGCGGAAAGTCTTGGAGCGCGCGAAGTTCTAGCGCGCCTTAAGCAACTCTCTACCACGGCCGGTGCTCGCTTCCAGCCCTGCCAGGGCATAGTCGATCGAGCCGAGCGCGGAATAGCTTTTTCTGCTGCAGTCAAAGGCTAACTCTAGCTCTTAGACCACTAGCGGCTCATGGCACGCACGACCGCAACTTCGTCTGTGGACAAAATCTTACTCAGGTCAACAATAGTAATAAGGCGATTTTCAACCTCAGCAATGCCTGTCAGGTACTGACTGGGCACTCTGGTACGCACCGAAGGGGCACTCTCAATTTGATCTGAGCTTAATTTGACCACCGACTCTACTTTGTCCACCAAAGCAGCGACCGGGCCAACTTCAGTCATGAAGACCATCAATGCATTGTGCGGCGTATCTTTTACTGGCTGTCCAAATTTAATTCGCAAATCGATAACACCAACAATTTCACCACGAATATTAATGACACCAGTGAAATACTCAACAGTATTTGGGACTGGCTTAGGCGCCTGCGGCTCAACCACCTCGCGCACACCCAGCAGTGGGGTGCCGTAAAGTTCGGGGCCCACACCGAATACCAAGTATCTGCTCTCTCTCTGTTGAACTACACTTGCTTCCGTCATGCCCGATTCTCCTTAGTTCCAGCACTCTTCAGATATGCTCTTGTAATCTCCGGTAGGCTTACAATCATCCCCGGCTCACCGTCTCCAAGGATGGTGCAGCCAGAAAAGCCCTGCAACTTACCAAGCTGATCGCTAAGTTGTCGCACAACTACCTGTTGTTGATTGACGATGCTATCAATTTCGAAAACCACTACATCCTCCCCCTCGCGCACAACCAATCCCGGTGTAGGGGCCTTAGCCCCAGCCACTTTACTGGCCGTGCCGGTCCCATTTTTGGAAGTACGTAGCGGCAGGTAGTCATGCAGATTCTCTACTGGCACGACATTTCCTCGAAGCGAAATCATGCGCCCGCGCTTACCAGTGGTCTCTATGCTAAAGTTGGACAAATCTACGATCTCGCTCAATTCCTGCATTGGCACGGCATAGCGGGATCGCGATATTTCGACAATCAAAGCCTCTACGATACTTAAACTGGTGGGCAGAGTAATGGCGAAAGTTGTACCTTTGCCAACCGCTGTCTTAACATCAATCGTACCACCCAACGCCTGCACAGCGCGCGCAACCACATCCATTCCGACACCGCGGCCCGATATATCTGTCACTTTCTCTGCAGTCGAGAGTCCTGGAAGGAAAATAAGATTGGCTATCTCATCTTCGCTCAACTGGCTATCTGCCCTGATGAGCCCCATTTCAGTAGCCTTGCGCATCAGGCGTTCGCCATTTAGGCCTCGCCCATCTTCAGAAATTTTTATACACACGCCTGCGGAGTCTTTATCTGCACTTATCTTTACAGTGGCAGGCACTGGCTTTCCAGAAGCGGCACGGTCTTCTGCCTTTTCAACACCGTGATCAACCGCATTGCGGATAATATGTACTAGTGGATCAGTGATACGCTCGATAACCGTCTTGTCTAGCTCCACATCCGAGCCTTCAACCACAACGGAAATATCTTTAGCTTGCGCTCGCGCCACATCGCGCGCAACACGCTCGATGCGCTGGAACAGGGAGACTAGCGGCTGCATGCGTAGCCCAAGCGCTTTCCCTTGTATTTCCTTGGTAATCTTTTCGCTTAACATTATAGCGTTTTGGTATGTTCTCTGCTGCAGCTGGCCCGCTTTTCGTCCTTGCGCCACAATTGCCTGATGAATGGAGAGCTCTCCGATCAGCTGAATAAGCTCATCCAGCTTTGATGCTGCAACTCTGATCGTCTCGTCGTTACGCGCTGCGGCCGCCTGGTTCTTAGTATCCTTCTTGGCAGGCGCAGCAGCGGCTGGCTTAGCTTCAACCTTAGGCTCCTCCACTGCTAACGCCGCAGCTACTGGAGCAGGCGAACCTTGCGCTTCAGCTTGCGCAGCCATAAAAAGTGCCTCTAGTTCATCGACTGGGCCCTTGGGTGCTGCTGCATCCTGGCTAGCAGAGGCCGTTGCACTAGATGAAGCGGCCACATGCTGACCTGCATTTGGAACTCGCAGTAGATCAAGTTTCTTTCTGATCGCACTCAATTCACGCACAAACTTTGGGTCCTGTTTGAGCCCCTCCAACCATTCTATTAGTATGGTCTGACTTTCAAGCAATACAGTCGCGATGCCTGGGAACATCGGGTATTCATCGCGGCGCAGGTAATTAATAATATCTTCTACTTCATGGACGAACGTGCCGAACTCTTCGAGTCCCACCGCACGTGATGCTCCCTTAATGTTGTGGGCAACTCGAAAAAGGCTATCGAAGACTTCTTTGGTGGCACTATCATCGATTGTTAGACAAATGCGTTCCCACTCTGACAAAGAGTCAGTCGCTTCGCCGATGAAACAATTTAATAGTTCTTGATCAATCTCCACGTCCCACCCCTTATTATTTACTCTTCGGCATAAACTACGCTTATCAATAGCGCTCTGTGTAATGGCCTAACTATATGCAATCACAGCTATTTTCTAATCGCTGCGTCCATCTGCCTGCGTATTTCTCCTGTGTCACCCACAAACTGTGCTGCCCCCATACGAATAGCCTCGCGTGGCATGCCGAACACAACACACGAGTCTTCATTTTGCGCTAGCGTCATTGCACCGCGCTTGCTCAATTCAAGCAGTCCACGCGCGCCATCTGCTCCCATTCCGGTTAAGATCGCTGCGAAAACCTTACATTTGCTTAGGTTGGCGGCAGACTGAAACAAGAAATCAACGCTTGGACGATGGCGATTTACTGGCGGACTGTCCGCTGTAATGAGCACCAGGTCCTTGCCCCTCTGCTTGACGCCAATATGATAGTCGCTATGGGCAAGGTAAATGCTGCCTGGCTGGAGCACCGCTCCATCAATCGAGGAACCCAGCAACAACCCAGATGTATGCGCAAGTCGCTCTGCGAAAGGCTTACAAAATGACGGTGAAATATGTTGAACAACTAGAACTGGCGGGCAACGTGGGGGCATGGATTTTAATAAAAGCGCCAGAGCCTCGGTACCACCTGTACTGGCCCCGAGGCAAATAACGTCGGGACGATTGATGGTTAGGCAATTTTTAACTGCGCCTACGCCTGACAGATTCTCACTCACAGCTCCAGCTTGTTTCTCCACCAGCGCACGGATGCGAGCCATTACTTCTTCACGATCTTTTTGTAATACACCCTTCTCTATATAGTCCTGAGCCCCATTTTCAAGAGCCCCAAGTACTTCCATCGCCTCTTGAGGCGAGGCTCCGCTAACGACAACGACTGGAACCCGCATTCCCTTAGCACGTTGCATGCGCAGCCATGTTTGACCGCTCATACCGGGCATATGCAAGTCCAAAGTGATAATGTCAACCTGGTTTTCCTTCAAAAATTCACTTGCTTCGTCGGCGGACGAAACACCTACCGCCGCGTATTCATTTCCATCTACTAACTTCACCAATGTCTGCCGAATTGTAGGTGAATCGTCGATGACTAGGACTTTTCTGCGTCCTGCTACATTGTCGTGCTGACTAGGCCCGGCACTAATTCTTGCGTAGATACTGCCGCCAAGTAGTTGTAGGCCAAGCTTCCTGCTATCAATCCCTTCACTATGGCCAAGCATCAAACGTCCATGCTCACTTAGTAGCCCAGACAGATCGCGCACGATTCGTTCGACCTCTGGCTCTGTGAAATAAATTAAGACGTTTCGGCAGACAACAAAGTCAAACTGCTTACCCTGCCACTTTGTTAGGTCCTTCAAACTGCCGGTTTCAAAGCTACAGCGCGATCGAATATCTCTAGTCAAAGTAAATAGCCCCTCAGAGGGGCCCTGACCTTTGAGCACAAAGCGCTGCCACTCTTTAGGAATCTGAGACAATTCTGTTAATGGATAGATAGCTGCTTCGGCGCTGCTAACGGAAAGCGGATCAAGATCAAAGCCCACCAATTCATATTCAAAGCCTGGAAACTTGGTCCGTAGTGATTCAAATAATATTGCGAATGAGTATACTTCCTGTCCCGATGAGCAAGCAGCGCTTAACAAACGAACACATTTTCTTGATAGCGCAGCACCTTCCTTACTTAGCTCCGCCTCAATTGTTCGAAAGTGCGGCATTTCACGGAACCAACTTGTAGTATGGATAGTGAGTGCCGAGAGCAATTCAGAGTGCTCAACACCGTCTTCTGCGGCACGCTCCAGGTATTCGCTGAGTGATTCTAGCCCCAGCGCATGCATGCGACGACGCACATTCGTCAAAATGACGTCCCGGCGCATGTTCCCACTCTGACACGTACCAGTAAGACCTTCTGCAAGTTTGTAAATACATTCTTGCTCGGCCTGGGTGAACCCTACTGAGTCCCTCATGGTCCCTCGTTGCTGATAAACCTCCGACCCGATTTCCTACTTTCCAAGCGGTTGGAACGAGGAATCGTCAGCACTTACGGATGCACGCTTAGCAGCGGGTTGCGTGGCCTTCTTAGCTGCAAGAATCTTATCAGCAAGTCCAGTCAAATCTCCGCTGGACTGGCTGGATACGGGATTGTTTAGCTCAATTATGTTTGTGTGCGCCGCTTCTGGCACCGACTTGACTGGCTCAGCTGCGACACTTTGCCCCATTACCTGAGCAACTGCAGCACCAACCACCATATGCTGCAACTCGCCGACGATAGCATGCAAGGCTTCGCTTTCCTTCGTAAGCTGCTCAACAGCTTGGGCAGTCTCGATAGCGACGCCAGAATTCCGTTGTGTGGCAATATCCATTTGGTTCATGGCCTGGCCTGCCTGCTTAATTCCAAGCTCTTGCTCACGCGTGGCATCATTGATGCTCTGCACCTGCGAGGAGATTGAAAATACCTCCTTAGCAATTTGAGCAAATGTATCCATTGCCTCGCGGCTAACCTGTTGGCCTTCGCCAACGCGACGCTCTGTATCTTCGACGATTTGACCAACCTGTTTCTGGCTGCTCTCAAGCAGGACTTGGATCTCCTTCGCAGCATTACCGCTCATCTCAGCTAGGTTACCTACTTCCTCGGCAACCACAGCAAAGCCTCGCCCATGCTGTCCAGCACGAGCGGCCTCGATTGAAGCGTTGAACGCTAAAAGTTGTGTCTTGAAGACAATGTCATTGATCACTCCAGTCTTGGTTGAGATTTCTCGGATAATATTGGCCATCTCTTGCAACTGTTGGTTAGCTTGCTGAATTGTCTCCATGGAGGAAACCATGCGCTCCATGGTGCGCGAACCTTCCTCAGTCCGCTCTGTAACTTTAGTAGCAACATCAAGTGACTTGCGTGCATTCTCCACAGTCTGGGCCACCATACTCGACATCTGCGCCATCGACGCAACTGTCTCTTGCACAGCGGCAGCTTGTTCTGTGGCGCCCTCTGCTACCGACTGCGAGCTACTTCTAAGCTGAGAGTTCATAGCTTGAGTACGTGCCACAGCGGAGTCTAGCCCGGCGATAATTCTATTCAGGCTGCGGCTCATGCTCTTGCTCATCCACCAAGAGAGCCCGCTTCCTACGAGAACCCCTAGGCTACACAATATCCACATAGCCCAGTGTGCTCTGCTGGCCATTTGTTCGCCTTTACTTTCGGATTCGTTGTTTTGGGATACAATCGAATCCCCGATTCCACCGAGCCTCTCCTCTAATTCAGAAAAGGCAGTGCTAAATCTGTTTAACGCAGTACTATCAAACGCACCACTGGCAGCAACTTGCTTCACAAATTCCTGAGCTGCCGCTGTGTAGGCTTCTACTTTTGGCTCAACCTCATTTAACATGCGGGTTAAATCTGCGCCGAGAGACAGCTCCCTTAATGACGCGAGCTCATCACGCATAGTCTTTGTATGCTCTGCCAAATCAGATAGTACGTCATCCATGCTGGGCGCACCCTCTTGTTTTGCGACATTCAAAAGACTGGCATATACATCAGCACGAAGAGCATCATGCATCATGTCGACGTTTTGTTGATGATGACTGGCCCTAGCGTTTACCACGATATCTGCCTCGATAAGGGACAGACCGTCTATCCCCCAATATCCCACCCCAGCAACCACTAGAGTTACAGTGAGGTTAATTACAAGCATGAGCGTAAGGCGCTTAGAAATTGTCATATTCCGTCCCCGAGTTACACGTATGTACCTAGCTACCGTGAATATCGGGAAAAAGGCGATAAATATTTAGGCTAAAGCGTGGACAAGTGCTAGCCGCAACGTAAAGTAATCATTAGGCTATTCGGTCGGTGCAGAGATCCCGCGCTTGGGGACACTACAGTGCAATGCTGGCAGGATTAGAAGCAAGTGAGTGAAATGCCCACGGCGAAATTAAGCTGCCTGGCGCTTTTCCCAACCCCATTTCTTATGCAGGCGCTCAAGCGCTCCGCCATAAGTCTGCTCGACTTGATCAATAATCTGCGCCATTACAAACTGCGCGTCTTCAGTGAGGCTTGCCGGATGAGGGAATTGCGACAAGATGCTAAAAGCTATCTCTTTTTCATGCACTAGATACTTAGCAGCTTTTGAAAATTTCTGTGAAATTTCTAAAATGTTAAAGGCCACTCCATGCTCGAGCGCTTCACGAAAAGAGGGGCTAAGTTCTTTTATTACTCGATGAATAAGACCCGGAAATATTTCGCCAGGATAGTTGCTTAGGCCGTAACACCAGCCTTCAATCTCTACCTTAAAGATCTCGTCGTATTGATCTTTAACTGCCATATAAAAAGAACAAAAAGAAAAACTTAAGCTGCCGCGCGTAATTCCTGATTACCCACGAACTGTCCCCTTAATGCACGCACTACACCGAGTGCACTCTCCAAAATTGCCTCACTTGGCTGATTGACGGATGGAGCGGCTTTTGTACCGACCCTGTCAGCAACATATTCTCTGGCGAGCGCGGCGACAGCATCGAAAGACGCACCAAGATCGCGGTTAGCCTCAAACAAACCAACTGCATTCAATCCAGCCCCGGACACGAGCGGGTCTCCGAATTCTTCACTCGCCAAGGCACGTGTCGCAGCAAACGTGCGCGAAGCATCTATTACAGGAGCCAAAGCGAGTGGCTCGCTATAATCTATCGACGTAGCATGGAATGTTGGGGTCTGAGTTTCAGCCATAGTCACAAGTACTACAAACTAGAAGGCAGCATTATACACTTCTGTAGGAGTTATGCATGCTTAGGCTATGCGGGTATACTAGCGACGATGGATAAATAGTGAATATCTTCAGTTAGTTATGTAGCCACTCCATTTTCAACATCCCTCAGCTAACTACAACTTCGGTAGCTACCCTAATGTTCCTGCTTGGATCTATGACTGCTGGCTACTTCGTTCCTGACCAGCTTGCAGGCCTAAGAGGCTGTTGTTACGATGACGCCCTCATTAACGGGGTGTGGCTCAGTCTGGCTAGAGCGCACGGTTCGGGACCGTGAGGTCGAAGGTTCAAATCCTTTCACCCCGATAGATGCTCTCTTCAAACTTATGTTTATTTACAATAGTCGCTATTCGATCTGACAACCAGTGTCAGGCATTAATGTAGCTAATTAAAAACCACAGAGCTTCGGTTAGATCGTACCCTACCTGTTTCATCAAATACAGATTTCTACAGTTTATTGGACGATAAAGTCGCTAAAATACACGGCCACGATTGGCCCTTCTTCCAGACCACTTGCCTCATTCATCGCTTCGATCAGCTCCTCTTTGATTTGCTCTTTGCCTTCGATGGTCAAAACATCGGCGGCTTTCTTTGAGGATAGGACTTTAATCACAGCATCACGAATCATAGGGGTTCTAGGTCCCAATGGGCCAGGCAAACCGCTTTTACTTTCACCTTCACCGCCCCCTTCACCACCAGCGGCGTGCTCACCAGCTGCCTTTTCCAAAATTGAGTTATCCATCTCCAATAGTAAGGAGACTTTTAAGAAGTTGGATGTCTCTGACAAATTTACGATAATCGGCTCTAGGTCTGCAGTTACAAGATGCTTCTGCTCCTCGTCATGGTTTTCTTCGGCATGCTCCGCGTCGGCTGGCTCAGCTTTGCTGCCCATTAAAAAAAATGCGGCTCCGCCACCTCCAAGCAGAAGCACCACAACGGCAATAATGATGATAAGCTTGCCTTTGCCCTTGGGCTTGGCTTCAGCTTCACCTTCTTTCTTTTCTTCGCCTTCCTCTTTCTTCTCTGCCATTTGGAATTGCTATTTCAAGTCGAGGGTTAAACAAACGGGCCAAATCTTAGAACCTTTAAGCCTCTATATTAGATTCACTTTATTAGCTTTTCGTCGCAAGTCTTGATCCCTCCCCCGGCACTCTATAGAACGCGGTTCTCTTGAATGCCTCTATGACCTCCACTTGACTAGACAGGACAGCGAGCGCTGTCTCCGTTCGTAGGATCCGGGGCCCCAAATCCACCAGTAAAGCCTCCTGCTTTAGGAAAAGCCCTAACTCAAACTCATTCCAACCCAGTTCTGGTCCAATCGCAATCACAAAGGACTTAGACAGTCGCGGCGACAAATCAACAAGAGGCGATCTCTGAGAATGCTGAGTATCTGCAACTAGCAGCTGAGCCTGCCGCTCCCGCAAGAAGTTCGGTAGCACATCCTCAGCAAATGGAAGGAAGCGCCGATGCAGACCAATTTCTGGTAATCTACAGTCATAGCTCTGCTCAATTCCGAGAGCTAGCTCACGCCGAAGCTGTTTTTCTTCCCAAACTCCAGAATCGAGATAACTTTTTTCGCTTCGCTCCGCCCGCACAAATTGCACGGACCGCACGCCGGTCATTGCAGCGAATTGCAAAACTTTCTTAACAGTTTGAGGTCTACTTACCGCCACTAAGAAGTCGAGCGGTCGTGCGTTAAGTGGTGGCAGAAGATTATGATAGCTTAGCCGCACCTGATCTCTGGCGATTGAGTCTACATGCGCCTCACCACGACCAACATTTACCAGAGCGGCTCGAACCCTCGCTCCAGTACTTAACTTATGCGTACTTACCGCGTGTTCAGCTCGATCTCCCTTGAGAACCACCTGATTATTTTCAAGCAATTCTTCCGGAAAAATAAGGAGGCTATTCATGACCTGCAGCTGGACAGTCTTTTGGACAGCTGGCGTTCGTCTCCGGGCAAGGGCACCCGGAACCTGCGCATACTATTTCTTCACAAGTGCCGTCACCACAGCGGTCTACACAAATTGGCTGAATGCTACCTTCGCGGCGAAAAATGATACCTCCCTCACTCACACAGGCGGGAGGAACCGACCTAGTAAGCGTATGTGGCACACCCAAACATTCCTCATAGGTGCGTGGGATCTTCATTTGCTGGGCATCCGAGCAGGCTGCTACCCCCAAGGCACAGACTAGAATTGGTAAAAATCTGATGATAGCCATAGATAATCCCCTACCTATTTGGCGCGCGTAATGTAGGGACGAATAAGTGAAATCGCCCGGCGCGCCTGAGTTCTAAAGGTAGTGTACTTGGTACTCAAAAGATCTACAAAGCCCTCATGATCATACACTTCCTCGGCACCGATTAGCTGTGGGATGCCGTTTTTATCGGGGCGCATAGGAAGAATACCAACTTCCACCTTAACAACGTCCTCCAAAGTGCAATCAATCGCTGGCAGCACCTGCTGGAATTCGCGCAGAAATGCCTGTACTTCATCGTCGCTTACATGCGCTTGGTCTGCACTACCAGAGAATTCAAGGTACCCTGTCCCCAGGGCGGCATACTGAGCACGCGGCACAGCAAATAAGTAGCGCCCGGCTGAATTTTCCACTCCTATTGCGAGAGATTCCTTCAGCGCCCTATTAACAATGACATTAAAGGCTCGACAATAGGTGACAGACGGGATGCGTTTTGAATCGCGGGCATCCTTACCTACCAAAAATAACCATGGACCACTGGCGTTTACCACGGTACGCGCACGCACCTGATGCTCCCGCCCATCGCAACGATAGCGTACCACAAATCCCGCTTCGACCCTGTCGACAGATGTGACACGGCACTCCTCCGCCACTCGCGCTCCACAAGCGACAGCTTTGGCTCTTACCGCCTCGACGATCTCGTATGGATCTAGCATCAAGCCATCCTGCCACCACAGCGAACCAAAGGGAGCATCTAAGAATGGGGCTATTTCAGCTGTTTCAGCGGAGGAAAGTACTGACACCTCTGCCCGGCGCTTTAGGATTTTCCCTACATACGCTCGATATAATCCAGCAGCAACGCGCACCAGGGGACCTTTTTTTAAGCCCTGCCCACTTAAGGGGGCCAAGAAGCGAATCTTCTCAATCGCACCTGGAAAGTCTTCTAGCAGCTCGGCTTGCGCCTCCACTGATTCCCGGATGCGTGGTAGATCCATCGTCTGTAGATAACGCAAACCACCATGGATAATTCGTAACGAGTTGGCTGAAGTTGCCTGGCAGATCTTACCTTTCTCTAATAGAACTGCTGAGAATGCATTAAGACTCGCTTCCAGCAATACGCCGAGACCCGAGATTCCTCCCCCAACTACAACTAAATCGACCTGTTCGGTGTCCATCATGCCGGCTAATTAAAACATAATTGGGCACTCTTTCACATACCGGTTGCTCGAATGCCCGGGCTTGCAGATAATACCCACATGGCGAATTCAGGGTTCTCACGTTCACAGAAGGCTGGCCTACCCCCTGGAACTTTGGTCTACGTTGGGGAACCACGTAGCAGCGCACCTACCGTTCGGGTGACCCGCTTCAATGAGCAAACCCTGCAGGTAGAAGACGTTACGGATTTAACCAGCGAGTCAATTGGCCCCAAAGATGGATCAATTACCTGGGTCGATGTGGATGGCATACATTCAGTTGAGTTAGTGGAGAAAATAGGGCAAGTCTTTGGGCTACATCCCCTGCTTATGGAAGACTTGCTCAATACCAGTAAACGACCAAAGTGTGAGCACTATGACGAGCATCTTTTTATCTTGCTCAAGTCAGCTCATCCTGCTGCGCATAAGAGAAAAATTGTAACTGAACAGGTATCCATAATTCTCGCCCGCGACGTCGTGATTAGCTTCCAGGAAGAGAACTCTTATGACATTTTCGCACCAGTGCGCGAGCGCCTCCGTGCCGGCAAGGGACGTCTTCGCAAGTTCGGCGCCGACTACTTGGCCTACGCACTATTAGACAGCATCGTTGATAGTTATTTTGGAGGCCTGGAGTTGGTAGGCGAAACTCTTGGTCGACTCGAGCATGAAGCAATCTCCCACCCTAATGAAAAAACGCTGCGAGAAATGTACCGCATTAAGCGCCTAACGATGAACTTACGCCGGGCAGTCTGGCCCCTGCGCGAAATGATGAGTGGCTTGCTACGCGATGAATCTCGTTTTCTATCGCCGCAGACACTCATATTTATTCGCGATGTCTACGACCACGTAGTTGAATTAATAGACATCCTTGAAGCAGATCGTGACATGGCAGCTGGATTAATGGAAATCTATCTATCCGGTCTAAGCAATCGAATGAATAGCGTCATGATGATGCTCGCCATGGTCTCCACCATTTTCATGCCCTTAAGTTTTATTGCCGGGGTGTACGGAATGAACTTCAAGTATATGCCCGAGCTAGAGGCACAACTTGGCTATCCCTTAGTGCTTCTCACCATGTTCGGTGTGGCTATGGGGATGTTGTTCGTCTTTCGCCGCAAGGGCTGGCTTTAACGTCAATTGTATCCGTATATGATGGCTCTTTCCTGTCGCCTCCTAGAACAGTCGTACAAAAATACGACACTAGTCTAAGCTCCCAGAATCTCTGTAATTATTGGCGTTCAATGATTCAATTGTCGCATGTGCGAACTTTTCGTATACTGCTAACTTCTGGATCTGACTTGAGCTCTTACTTGGCAAGCTGCTTGCCATAAGAGAGATAACGAGACAGCACGGAACGCTGGGCCTCACTAACCGCCTCAAAATCCATAGGGAATGGGGCAGATAATTCTGAGGTTTGCACAACGGAATGTGCCTTAGAGAATTGATAAATCTCGTTGAGATTTATCAATGTCACAGCGAGTCGCAAGACTCGAATAACATAAGGTAGAGAACCGTAAGGCAAATAGAAGGGATTATCATCATGCAAACAAACAACACGATTATCGAGCGCCTCTTTTCGTCATTCTCTGATTTGGAGAAGGCAATCGTAAGCGCCCGAAGCACATTAGCCAAGAAAGGCTCGGTTCCCTCTGACATCATGGAGCGCTTAAACTCCTATGATGGAATTTTGGCCAAGCAGCGCTCGCTTGCATTCACTCTTTGCGAGCACATCAACAAGGGCAACTGGGGGGAAGTCTCCCGCCATGTATCCTTGATAAACGGATTGTCCGCAATGATCCGCGATGACGCGCGCCAGATTCTCTCGTCACTTGCACTTAATTCAGACCAGAAGCAAGAGGACGAGGATTTTAATTTCTGCTAAACGATTTTTTTGCCCAGAAAGTAGAGAGGTCATGTCAGCGACGCCCCCATTCTTCAAGGATGGGGCGTCTTTTTTTGTGCCCTCGATCTAGCCACTCTCAAGCGGGAGTTGCATTATTGCTGGTTGTATTTATTGTCGCGCTAGCCAGTATCTTGGTTCTAAATCTAACCTATTCCTCCTTCGTGTCAGCACGTGTTAACCGCGCAGTTGAGCACGGACTTCAAGCCGAGTACATGCTTAAGTCGGCAGTTAGCTTTGCGCGCGTGCTACTTAGGGAGGATCACACCCCCGAAGACGGCACTCAGGATTTATGGGGTAAATTTTCTTCTGGCGCTGCCGTGCCCTTGGAGCTGTTAGGCATAAACTCACCTAACACCAGCATAGAGTTAGAAATTCGTCCCGAAGAATCAAAATTTCCATTGCGCGCCATCATCCCAACTACTGGAGGCGAGCCTGATAAAAATTGGCGCGACGCCGCAGCGCGGCTATTCAAGAATTTAGGGTTCGATGAGGACGAGGAGAAGGATCAGACTGGATATTTTCCGGATCGCCACTTCAAGAGCGATGAATTGGTCGCAAACCTTATTGACTACTTGGACCAGGACTCAGAGTCCTACGATCCCGGTGACTTTGCGAAAGGCATTGAGAGCGAACTGCCTGATGGAACATTTCCAAACGGTCGAATTCTCCGACGCGTCGGAGAGCTTAAGACTATTCCCGGCTTTACCCCCAATCGCATGCGAAAACTAGAGCCCTTAGTTACAATTTTTGGGGCAAACGTAATCAATATTAATCTATGCCCAGGGTTGGTCTTAAAGTCACTTTCGGAGGAGCTGACGGACGCCAATATTGAGGCCATCGTTGCTTTCAGGAAAAGCGAGGAAGGGCCTTTCACTTTTGAGAATCGAAAAGAGCGCTTGGGAGAAATTATTGGTGACCCAGTATATGACAAAATCAACGCTATGATCACCGTTGAAAGCCGCTGGTTCCAAGTGCTAGCAAAAGTTGATTATCAGACATCAACTTACTTCATGCGAGCATATGTTTCGCGAGACAAGGCAGGAGCTTTACCCCAAGTACGCTCAATTGAGCTGTTCTAAATTATAAAGGAACGGCACAGCAAGAATTCAATCCATGGCATCGACATTGGGCGAGGCAAGGACAGGCTGTGAACCTAGCTAGGCAAACTCAAGGCCGGCCTTAGCTGCCCTAGGCCCTTTCTGTCGACTTTAGGCCACCGTTTTTCATTAGGCCTAAGCTAGCATCGGCATATGGCCTATTCGGCACATATTTCTATTGGCAATCTATACAGTTATAACCTTGGGCGCTCTATTGCGTTTTTTAGCCATCTCCGTATACTACCCCGTCCAGAAGTGAAGGTAGGCCAATGTAGTCCACCTTAGACGGTATAGCAGCTTCCGGGGCCCATAAGGGGGTTAATGGATCCCTCAGGCCAATACCTAGATTTGTAAACTCAATAGCTTATCGGTATTTGTTATGTCACATAAGTGCGCAATTTCTAAAGTCGGCCGCCAAAACGGACATCGCGTAAGTCACGCAAACAACAAGACTCATCACATTTTTCTGGCTAACCTTCAAAACAAGAAGATCTTCATTCCTTCATTGAAGCGCTCTGTGAGAGTTAAGCTATCAACGCGTATGATTCGCACCATTGATAAGCTCGGACTAGAGGCCGCTCTTCAGAAGAACGGCATGACGGTTAACGACTTGTTAGCTTAAGACTCTATCTAAATTATTCAATGTGATGAAGTCTGCATAGCAGACAGTAATTCTCTGCTGCCCTCTATAGTGCTCAGTAGAAAAGGATA
>JAIBBV010000034.1 GCA_019694465.1 Oligoflexia bacterium | reverse complement strand
GCTCGCTTCGAGTCGGATAGTTCGTAGCTGCGCCATTAATTATGTCTTTAATGTCAAAGATCGGTGGGATGATGCTTGTGAGTAGAGTTTCCCGGTAACCGGCCGAGTCTACCGGGACTGCTTGTCCATGTTCTGCCCCACCTAGAACAAAGCCACTTCGAAAGCCAAGCTCTTCCCCGGCCCTAATTAACGCATCAACTCCCCCGGCAAGGTCAAAAAAGCAGCGCCGAACCGCTGCGTCGACTATTGTTTGTTGAGCGACCGCAAGGGTCATCCCGCTTGGCGCTTCCATCACAAGATCAATCTGAGGAGAAGAATTTTCGTTTGGAAAACGTTGTAGTAGAATCTTTGTAACCTCACGCGGGGCCCCAGGCGCATGGAACACTTCAACCTGCACGTGGTTTCCTAGGAAACACGCGCTCCCTTCATTGTATCTAACTTGGAAATTTTCTGGGATCGCCCCCGCTGCCAACACAGGCACTTGGGAAAAAGCTTGGGTACTTACTGCAGACACATTAACCCTTTGGCATAAGACAAAACATGACGCATATATTATGCCTCAATCATGGAACTTAGGCTCAGATATAAGTAGCTGACACAACTACTTTATTTGTGATTTTTGAACTGCTCGAGACATGGCAATAGTGGCGCCTTCAAGGTCAAGCCTCCCCTGCCCTAGAGCCCAAGCCACAGCCATCGCTCACCTGGGCGCAGTGCTTCAAGCGCATCTATGAAATTAATCCGCTAGAGTGTCCGCCCTGCAAGAGCGAGATGCGAATCATCGCATTCGTCACCAACGAGCAAGAGATAACGAAGATCGCTACATCTCTAGGGATTCCTAAGGCGACTGCTCCGCCACCAATACAGAGTGCTCCTCAACACGAGTATTCGATGAAATTCCCCGTGATGACTTCTCCTAAACGATATCGGCGGGCGTCCGCGGCTAGCAGTGCATGCCAAAAAAAGTGCCCTTATTTATCGACTCTTTGCTCACTTATTCTGCCAAATTTGCCGGATCGCTCAGCTTCCGTACATGGAACAACAGAAATTCTCCCACTCTAACTATCCAAACTTCACACACGCTAAACCAACTTCACAAAACTAACTGACAACTCCTTGACGTCATTAAATATGATTGATTTTCCTATACGTTATACGCTTTGGAGCTACGCCAGTGAAAACTGGTGGCCCCTTCCCCACCGAGCTGATGCCATTTCTTGCCATGCTTTATCGGTCAGGTGGCTGAAGTTTTGAAATTGCTAATTGCGCTTCCTGGGCATCTTCCTCATAGCCGACCTGTACTGTTCGGCCCTCCACGCCGACCCACTAATGCTTAGTTTCTAATGGGTTACCATCGGCGCTTTCTCTCGCCGAAAGGACTCGATAAATTATTATGCCATAAAGTTGGGTAATTGCCCCATATCACGTACAATAGCCGTCACCCCGGCACGCCCACTGAGGAGAACCGGGATGATAAAGCCATTTTAGCCACGAGCAATTTTATATTCGAGTTCCAAGTATTGGATCAGTAGCTGGGGTACTTATGTTTAGCAGAAATGGCACAGCAGTCTTGGTCGCCCTCACATCACTCTCCGGCTGTGGAGAGAAGTCGCAATGCAGCTCTGACCCCGAACATCGCCCGCCATTAACTTGGAAGGAGCGGTTTCCCCGCGGTTACGAGGATATGGGCAATGGCGTCTTTCTTATTGGAGAGCAGTCCGGATATTCCACGAACAGGCAGGAAGCACAGGAGCAGGCTCTAGCAAATTTCCTAGCAGACAATCCCAATCTTTCTGTGACTCGCAAGATAAAACTCAACGGGCCTAATGAATTCGGGGACATGACCGAAATAGTGCTTTGGACGGAACCTGTAAATCCGACCGACTCCACACCCTATCCTGAAGCACTTGAGCGGCCAGACCCCGGCGAATGAAAACACCCATCCCTAAGATTAATTTCCCAACACATTCCCTCAGCCACCCCAACACATTCCCTCAGTCACTCCGAGGTGGTCTTGCGGTGATTTTCGGATTTGAAATCCCCCGAGTTTAGAATCAAAAGCAGGTGGTTAGCCTTACAACTGGCCACCTCGAAGCCATACTCGATGCACACACATGGTAGAGTTGAAATACAGATAGGGATGCTTTTGAAATCGGAAAAACACGCAAAGGATACGACTGCGTCATTCGACGAGCGCTCTCGCCCATACGGAGGTAACCAAGGAAACCCGAACAGCTTAAACTTCAGGATCGGTGAATTTCAAATCTCCGATAGCAGGCGCGACCTACGGGAGTCACTGAGGAGACTACTCTCTGGGGTAATTTGAATAGAAAACCCGGAGATCTCAATTAGTTCGAATGACTCTGATGCCAACTTCAATAGTTGGGATGCTCCAGTTCCTTCCCGATTTTAACTAACCCTAAAGTCCTGCCCTCATTTTGACGTTGATTCCCCTAAGAGTAGAAAGTTTGAAAAGAAATGGTACTCCAAAGTTTTTTAGAGCGTTAAATCATGAATTTACAATTCGCAGCAGTCTCGATCCAACGCCTCTTAGGCTTATACATAGGACTTATTGCGGCTAGTTGTTACGCGCAAACTCCACCCGAGGCACCTAAGAATGTGTTAAAAGGGCTGCGAATGGGCACTGGGTCAGGGTGCTGGTGCGGATGTCTATCGGAGAACTCTGTCCTTGTTGGCGACATAGTATTGGTCGCGTATATCAATGACGATCAAATGACAGAGGATTCTAAGCAAAGTTTTTGTGAGTCAGTTACGCAAAGAACAACCTCTCCGAAATGTGGTATCGGGCAAAGACGAGTTTGCGCCTATTACCCACACGGGCCTGGTTATGATGAGATCGAGAGACGAAGGGGCTCTGTTTTGCCCTAATGGTAGGGGCGATAAAGACAGCCCTATCTCTTCAAAAATGGACTAACCCAGCTTGCTCGAGCCATGGCAAAAGTGGCAACACGCCCATACTTGTGCTGCATTTTTACTTCAAGCGCCTCACCCTCAAACATCTTTGGCAGTTCCTCACAGATATGCCTTTCCTGCCCCTGATCTTGCCAAAGTAGATTATCAAGACACACAAGGTAAACACGGTCCCAATGCGAGAGTGCCGGCCTAACTTCGCGCTCCCAAAAATCATTAGAAAGGTCGGACTGTGAAACATAAAGCGGCAACAGCAAGGCATCACCTGCCACACCGTAATAAGAAAGGGGCGAGGCAAATTGCCCGCGCTTAATTTCATCCATTAACCATGCCGAACGCGCCGACTCGGACACCCCCGAATACAACACCAGCAAACCTGTGGCCTGAGTTTGCCATTCGCGCACCGTGCTTGTAGCAGCGCGCCAATCCTCATGAATGCGTGGCTTCGAAAACTCAGCAGCGATGCAAAAGATAGCGAGTACTATAAGTAAATTTTGACGTAGCCGATCCGAGGAAAGACGATCGGCAAGTTGCCCCGCCAATAGCGCAAAGCCTGGTGCAGCCCAAAGAAAATAACGCGAGACTAAGAGCGAGTTCCCAATTAGCTTTCCAGCAACGAATAGAGCTACAGCCGGGAACAGTGCCCAAAAAGCAAGAAAGGCAATTCGTCCACGCGGCCAATTACTGCGCGATGACAGCAAAGGAGAAGCATGTCGCGTGAAGGCAAGCGCCAAGAAAAAACATAATCCCATGCTGAAAATACTCAGCCAAGGAGTCAGACTTATCAGTAGATCGAACAGGCTAGCTTGCGGAGCAATCTGCATCTCAGCGCGCTTTTCCAGCATCAACCTTACTTGCGGCACGAGCGGGAAAAAGCCAATCAACATGTAAGTAATAGTTAATGTAGCATTGCGCAGGCTAAAACGTAGCTTTCGCCACTGCAGCGTCACATACAGAAGGTGAATCAGGACTACCCCAGCGAACAAGTAATGCGCGTATACAGTGAGTAGTAGGGCCGTCAGATAGGCATACTGATGGCGACGACTGCCTGATAAAACCCAGCGTTGAAGCCAGACACAACTCCAAATGCAGAGCAGCAGAGCCAGAGCATAAGGCCGCGCAAACAAAGCGGCATCTATTACATCATCCTGGATAAAAAACGCCAAAGTAGCCAGTAAAGCGGCAGTTTGACAGAAAAATCCGCGCGCCAACTGAAATAATAGCAATCCTGCAGAAACAATGCACAGCAAAGAAGGCAGTCGAAGCATGGCTTCACTGTGAAAGCCAAGTGCGCGCCAGGCCCACAGCACAACATAATAGAAAGGGGTAAAGCCCTGAGTATCAAAGGCCCGAATAACCGTCTCTTGCAAACCGGTACTGACGACCCAATAGGTCTGTAGCTCGTCCAGCCAGAAACTTTCTCGACAATGCACAAGCCAAAGCGCGACGCTCACCAGGCATATAGCCATAAGTGGCATCAATTCGGATATCGACTTTTTCACCCTTGCCTCGACCACTTGCCCCATAGTGCAAAGGCATAACAAGCCGCAAGTTGGCTCCCTACCACGATAGTTATTGGAATAACGTTAAGCGGTACTAGTCGATAAATTTCTGACTGCAGGAAACCCAGGGTTTGTGGAAACAAAGCCAGTGGCAAGAGTAGCATACTAGTGGAGAGCATCATTCGCCCACCCAGATACCCAATCGCCGCAAATACGAATGTACCGACTAGCGAGTGCACCACTACAGGAGAATAGGCTGGCACCTTGCTCTTAAGACGCGCCATAAATAGACCATTGGGCCAGGGTACATCCTTGGCAAATTTTCCTAATGATGTATGCAATCCTTCCAGCAGAACTGTCTCGACAATTTCAAGGCGCCTAAGTCTTGTGCTTTCCGCCACCCCTTCCGGCCTATAAAGGGCAGTCATCATAACTGTGTAACCCAGCAGTATGCTCACGTAACCAAATAGCAAGAGCGTGAGCATTCGCGAGATCCAACTTATTACAGGGTTCTCTTTCTCGTGACGTTGATAGCCTACATCTGACATGTCGCTAGTGTAGCTGAGATGGAGGCAACCTGGAAATCCGAAGAAGTGAGAGTCCCTGCCTGGCTACAGTTAATAAATTGGACAGCATCAAAAAACAATTAACCTGGTCGTGGATGATGACGTAAGCGCGTTTCAGCTGCGTCCGAGCGTCAGCATAGGCTCAACTTATTGAAGCAATGTTATTCTAAGTTTACGCGCTTGCCGTTAAGAGTCGGTCTAAGCCAAACCACCCCTAACCCCACTAAGGTAGCTACCGCTATCGCCGTATAGCGACCCCATAGTGGTAGGTCCAAAGGCGCAACTATATTCGCCAATGCAGTTGGAACACCCAGACCGGCCACCGCCCAGTTTAAGATAGCCAATCCCTTATTTTGGAAACGATCGCGCAAATCCTGCTGGTCTTGACGCATCGATCCAAGCTGACCCGAGACCCGATCTAGGTTGCACGAAATCTCAGCACAAATTTGTCCATAGCGCTTTAAGACTGCCCCAAGCAGTCCAAGCTTTAACTCATCGTTAGTCTCTCCAAGCATAGTAATAGCTGCCTCGATCCCTGAGACGAAAGAATGTCCGGCACGTACGCTTTCCTCTATTGTTTTGCGATCCGCACGCGCAGCCCTGTCATTTAGGAGTGCCCCAGCATTCTCAGCCATCTCTCGCGAGTGATCTTCCCAAACTTTTCTTACAATGTCGGAGACTAAATGCAAACTTGAACCCAAGGCAGTCACTAGAATCTTTCCGACTTTTAATTTGTCTAGCGACAGCGATGTAGATCCCTGCAAAATTTCAGATCTCACACGCTCAGTACTGTTACTTGAGCCGTTATGAAGTGTCACAAGAACGTTGTCGGTTACAAATGAATGCAGGAACCCATTTTCTGCGCGCAGTGCATTAGCACCATTCACTTTAAGTTCCGGTGTCACAACATGCACAAGCGAGCCATTGCGCACAGTGGCAAGCACTTGTACATCCGCTTCATGCGCTTTAAGCAAATGCTCAAGCTTTATGCCGTAGCGCCCTGAGACCGAGCAAAGCGCCTCAAAGACAGCGCTTTCATCACCATCGACATCTACATCTATCCACAGTTGTCCGCTCTTGTCTTGCGATGGCTCCAAAACAGCTTGGACCGGAATGTCATTAAGGCCAAATCCCTGCTTAACATCGCCCTTTGGATCAACATATACCCAACGCACACATACAGCTGTGCGCTCTTGCTCGCTTTGTTCGAGCGCAGCTGCGTAGCGTGACGAAACATGAGTAGGATCGATACCTTCTCGACATTCAATTGTGATACCCTGTTCGACACAATAGGCAAGCAGATTTTTAACTGAGTCGGGCGCTACCGGGTCGCAGTGTGATACTCCTTCAGTAACATCAAGATGACGGTCTTTAGTAAGGATTGATACACACTCTTGCAGGACCGTCAGGGGAAGCGCGTTGAGTGTGACCTCTATCACGGGACGATCGAGCCGATCATAAAGCATCAGTCGATAATCTTTGCCATCCTGTGTGCTAGCATCACTTTTAGGTGGTAGAGCAACAAAATGGGCATTCCGCTCTGAAAGCGAGAGCGCAGTACACTTGCTTAGCTCTGGCCTAGTCTCTGCAACGGCTACCTCCGGCTCGGCAGCGTCAGCTACGGCCGGTACTATCTCGCCTGGGCTACCCGCTCCTTCAGTCCGTGTAGAAGTCATAAGAACAATACCGCAAATGGTGGGGAGCAAAGTATAAGCCGGGGATAGTAGCTAAGATAGCCCTGGGCGCGGCGCAAGCAACTTGAGATAAGAGCCTGTAGGTACTTGGCTGATCTGGGTTTCAGCGCCGGAGCGCCAGCGGATTGAGATGTCGACAGGGTCTATACTTGGCAGGCCAAAATGCAGACGCGCATCGGAAATGGCCATTAAGCCCGATTTGCCAGCTGTCTGCATGCGTCTCCAGACACCCCCAGCTTGATTTACAGTAACGATGGCACCCCAAGCAGCGCCGGCGGGTTGAAGGTCTAGACCAATCCACTGCTTACTTGGCAAACTCTCGTTCTCCAACACTTGCACCCCGGCATTTCTAGTGGTGACGATTAGATCTAGGTCACCGTCGTTATCAAAATCTAGCGAAGCTACAGAGCGCCCATCCCAGATTCCGATCCCGCTTCGCTCGTCGGCGGCGGCATCTACAAATCCATGCTCCTGTCCCAGATACAAGCAATCTCGCTGAAAACCTGCAAACGAACGCTTAACGCCTAGCTCGCTACCTAATACGAAAGCCGAAACACGAGCATCCTGGGTCAGGGCTCCAGGCAGCGTCATCAAAGTCCCGACCTTAAATGAAATGTCATTTTTGGCACCGAATATGCCAGGTGCAATCTCTTCAGCTTCTTTGCCAGTAACAAAGCCATTAGCTACATAGAGATCCTGGCGCCCATCGCGATCAAAATCACCAAACACCCCGCCCCATGCCCAGCCACAGTTATTAACCCCTAACTGCTGTGCCCTGTCAGCGTGGCGATTGTCGCTGAAGCTCCATAGGAAATTTCCCTCACTGCGCCAAAGTGAATGAAAGGCATTTGATACATAAACAAAAGGCTCGGGCGGCTCACCCAAATAAGTCGAAGAAGCATTCATCCCTAAGCGCCGATCAGGCGACCCAAGCACAGCCTGTGCTAGCTCAAGTCTACCGTGTTCTAGGCGATAAATGGCATCGGGCCCAAAATCATTGGCGACATACAGACCAAGGGCTTTTTCGCCAAAAAACTCCCCAAAACTCGCATCGAAGGAGAAATGTCCATCCGCCCCACCCCAGCGCTGAGTAGCGTCGACGAAAGTCCCATCGCCACGATTCTCATAAAATGTATTGGCGCCTCCATTTGTCGCATTCGCGACGCTATTTACCCAAACGTATGTGTCTTCTAAATTGAATAAATTGTGGTCTCCGTAGTAACGCAGCACGTACAAGTCCAGATCTCCATCCCCATCAAAATCAACCGGGACAGCAGCCTGAGAGTTCTTGCAGTCTTGTAGACCAGACTCACCCGAGACATCGACAAAATGCTCCCCCGCATTTCTAAGCAAGCGTGAGCAGCCTAGCCCTGCAACGTATAAATCCACACGCCCATCGCCGTCATAGTCGAAAAATACAGGAGCAAGGCTGGCGAAGCGCTTTTGGGTAGGTTGAAACAGCGGATGCGAAGGAGGCTCAACTACCGTCTGGTTGAGCTGCGCTACTCCCCACTCATGCGCCTGTTCCCTAAAGCCATGTCCGCCAGCGTTGATATATAAGTGGTTCGCCTCATTTTCCCCCGATGTCACTACGTAGAAATCCATCAGGCCATCAGCATTAACATCTGCCACAGCCACCCCCCCGCCAATCACATGCAGGGCCACTGGTTGCAGACTTTCATCGACTGGCGCATCTGAGTACTTAAAATATACGCCAAAGTCTGCACTACGATTCTTAAAGCTTAGCCCCGGGGGCAGCTGATTGTGCGATGATTGCGGCTGCGGAGGCCCCAAAAGGCGTTTTCCGGAATCACTCCGCACAAACAAAGCCATCAACAGCAAGATCGCAGCGGTAACGAGGCCCAAATGTTTAGACAGAATTCTACGCATGTACAGTGATACGATATACTGTCGCCGCCTAAGCAAAAAGCTAGATATAGCAGACACATCTGATTCCGGATGCCACAGGCAGCAAAACTAAGCTACTATTATATGGAGAACTTTTCGGCGGCTCACTAAGGGAAGACAGTCGCGCCGAAGAGGCAACATTAATATTTCTCTATTACGATCCGACTCATCATCATATGCTAGTACATCAATGGTTTAGATGACCCATTTCTCGCGGCAATTATTTTTGGGAACCGCTATAAAAATTCAAAGCCCACCCCATTGGCGCGACGCACGCTATCTTCAGCTGGCTATTTTGCTGGCCTACTCCATCTCGGCGCGAGAAATATTCTCGATGGACCGCCCACACTGGGTGACTGCATTATGTTGCGGTACAGCACTGCTGCTTGATGTCCTAATTGGAGTCCTAAAGTACCGGGTGTTAAGGTTTCCAATTTCGGCACTCATAATAGGACTGGCAACCAGTTTGCTTCTAGATTCACGCTTCCCAGCGCTTTACGTCCTCGCGGTAAGCCTTGCCATTTTCTCCAAAGGGCTGCTGCGAAATGGCAACAGTCACATATTCAACCCTGCAAATTTTGGAGTGGTAGCAGTGCTGCTGTGTTTCTCATATTACGCGACCGGAATCCCCAGCCTATTTAGCGGTCTATTCCTCCCCTCTCTCACATTCTTTGCGCTTGGCTGCATTACTGTCGTCTATGCCAAACAAGCAATTATATCTGCGGCCTGGATAGTTGGGTTCTTATTCTTTGCCTGGGTGCGCGCCTTTTTATCCGGCGGCAGTCCAATCGCAGCGGCCTTACCAATCCTTAGCCCAGCATTACTTCTATTCTCGTTCCACATGATTAGCGACCCCGCCACGGCCCCTCAGTCAACCCGCGCTGGCATTACCTACGCAGTTTTTATTGCATTCTTTGACGCTGTACTGCGCTTTTATCAGGTGCCTTATGGGAATTTTTACGCCCTTTTCCTTACCTCAGCCTGCATACCGACCGTTGTAAGTCATTTAAAACGACAAAGGCCCGAAGCTTTTTAGGGCTTCAGGCCTTTGCTTCGTCCTAAGCTATTAAGCTTTGGACGTCACTTTCTAAGAAATTACTTCTTAGGAGGAGTGTTGGTTGTTGGCTTAGCAGCTGTAGGAGTAGCTGTTCCGCAAGAACCAGCTGGCTTTCCTGCTGCTGGCTTCTTATCTCCGCATCCGCATCCGCCTTGATTTGTATTTGACATAAGATTCCCTTTTCTAAAGATTTCCCCCTGAAATTCCTCCCTGTCCCCAATGGGGCCAGAGCATTCCAAAGGTTTGTTTTTTGAACACCCAGATCATACCGCTTCAGGGGCTCGGGAAGTCAAAGTCGATTTGGCTCATAAGTCTGACAAAAAAGCTAATTATATTAGTATGTTAGTCTACCTAATACCTTGATATCAATCAATCTTTCTAAAGCACCACCAACGACTGCAAATAGCGTTCGACAAAGCTAATCGATCTATTAACGACCCAATCAGCTCGCCAAGTTAAGTGCTAACTTCAATGTTTCTAGCTAGTTATACCGTTCATAATGTCGTTTCTTTCGACATGCGAACCTTGTTCCTTCTCCTCTTGTGGAACTATGCGGTCTGCTATAGGGCACGGCGAGCTGCCATGATGACGGGAGAGCCAAAGGCTTCCCTAAGTCCAATTACATCCCCCAATCCTTCCAGCGCCCTAGAAACAATGGGGGACTTAAGGCCGCGATGTAATGCCATTGGAAAAAGGAGTTGGCCATGCGCATAACAGGTCCGAAGGCCTAATTTTTTTAATTGGTCTGCAATCTGCCCGTGAGTGTAGCTAAAAAACGGGCGCGTATTACCTTCCAGCTTTCGCTTAGCTCCAAAGAAAATCGGGGCTAAGCGGTTTAGAGCAGACAAGCTGGCAAAATCCACTACCACCCCAAGGCGAGCCACTCGCGCCATTTCAGCGAGCAGCTCCGTCCACTTTTCTACATGGGCCAGCAGCCTAACCGCCACCACCACGTCGAATTCTCGGTCCGCAAAGGGCAGCTGCCATAGGCTACTTTCTACGTGGGTCAATGCTGGAGATAAGCTAAGCTCCAGCTGCTTAATCCGGCCAAGAGCGGAGGCCTCCGAGCCCTGCACACAGACCTTGTACCCGCTCTCTAGGAAAGCTTTTGTTAACTGGGCATGCCCACCACCCACCTCAAGCACTTTGGCGCCTGTGGTGCAGCCGAGTGCCGAGAATGCAGCTCTGACATACTGTCTTTGCACCCCTAAAAGGTAGTCCCCAACGGGGCCAGAGAAGCGCCTAGCATAGTCATCCGATGCCGTTTCAACATCTGGCGTTATAGTATTATGTGCAAGCAACTTGGCTCCTCTGGTGAAAAACTCAGGCGCTTAAATGACCCGCCTCAGATCCCTTAATTTACCCATTGCCTTGAAATCTTTTGCAAACTGCAATCTTGGCCGCTGAGTATATAGCGATTTTTGCTCTATGGAAGCGCTGAATAGGCTTACTTTGGGCAGCCGCAACGACTACTTCGGTTGCTCTTGGGCCTAGAGTCGGTCAGAATCAAGGCGCATTTTGTAGGGATTGGCATGTCTAGCTTAGCTGGAGAAAAAGCGCTTGTTACAGGGGCAACCGGATTTGTCGGTGGCCACCTAGCGCGCAGGCTCCTGCAAGAAGGTGCAAAAGTTACTATACTAGTGCGCCCCAATAGCCCTGCCTTAGCTGGAAAGGCCGTGGCCGAGCTTAAAAGCCTCGGGGCAGAAGTAGCCTTGGGCGATGTTAGTGACCGAGAAGCGGTGTTTAGTGCAATTAAGGGCCAGGCCTATATCTTCCACTGCGCAGCCCTGTACCGTGAAGCAAGGTTTTCAGACGATCTCTATTTCAAGGTCAATTTGGAAGGCACCAAGAATGTGCTCGACGCGGCTGTAGCTAGTGGAGTTAAGCGTGCAGTTCATACCAGCACTATCGGTGTTCATAGCCACATCAGCAACCCACCCGCTGACGAGACTGAACCCTACCACCCAACCGATGTTTACCAAGTTTCAAAAGTCGAGGCCGAAAAGTACGCACGCGCCCTATTCGAAAGTGGCGCACTTCGTGGAGCCATTATTAGACCAGCCATGATATGGGGAGAGGGCGACCGGCGTATATTAAAATTATTCCGTGGCATCGCCAGGCGCCGCTTGCCGCTTATAGGCTCAGGCAAGGAATGGACCCATTGGATTTATGTACACGACTTAGTTGATGCATACATCGCTGCTGCTCTCAGGAAAGAGGCTGTAGGCCAGCTGTATATCATAGCTGGACGCCGACCTGTGCCGATGCGCGAAGTATATCGCACCATTGCCGGCCTGGCTGGCGTCAAACTTCTTCCGATAAGCGTACCGGCTTGGCCGATCCAGTTGCTAGGATCTCTCGTGGAGGCGGCCTGCCGGCCATTTGGGTGGGAACCTCCACTGCATAGGCGTCGCGCCGATTTTTTTATCAAGAATCGCGCCTTCGATACAACCAAGGCTTTGCGTGATCTTGCCTTTTGTCCACGCTATGACTTCGAAGAAGAGGCACAGCGCGTCTTCACCTGGTATAAGGAGAACGGCTGGCTATGAGCGTAGTCGGGTCATCAGGACAAGCAAGCACAAAGTCGCCTGGTCGTGTGCTATTGATTGCTCCACAACCATTTTTCCTTAATCGTGGCACGCCCATGAACGTGCGGGCCATGGCTACAGCACTTGCTGAATTTGGCTTAGCAGTAGATCTATTGGTTTACCCAATTGGTGATGAGATAGATATCCCTGGCGTACGCATTCTGCGCTGTCCGCGCCTGTTCGGCATTAGGTCAGTGCCGATTGGCCCCTCATGGAAAAAGGCCATCTTGGATATTGGCCTAGCAATTCACGCCTTATTTTTAGCCATCACCCGACGCTATCAGGTTATTCAAGGTGTTGAAGAAGCTGGTGTGATTGCCTGGGGCCTTTCTCGGCTGAGTGGAGCACGCTGCATTTTCGACATGGACTCATGCATGGTGACGCAGATTGAAAACAGCGGCTTTCTGCGTTCGCGCCTACTCTTGTGGCTGGTAGCAGCAATTGAATCGTTTTGCTTGCGCCGCAGCGATGCGGTCATTACAGTGTGCTCGTCGCTTACAGCAAAAGTCAGGCAACTTGCACCCGAAGCTCAGATTTACCAGATTGAAGACTTTCCGCTTGATGATGCGCAAGTTCCCAATCAAGAGACAATTGTTCGCCTAACTAACGAGTTAAGTCTACAAGGTCGCTCGGTGATTCTTTACACAGGGAATCTTGAACCATATCAGGGCGTAGAACTTTTGATCACTGCATTCCATAAGATTACTTTGAATACAGGTGGAGCTACTCCGCCTGTGCTTGTAATTGTGGGAGGTAATCAAAGCCAAGTGGCCCAGCTTCGTGCGCAAGTGACGCAGCTGGGTATCGATGGACACGTGCGCATTACAGGCGCTCGACCGCTCGCTGAGATGGGTAGCTTTATGGCTCTAGCCTCTGTGCTAGCATCACCACGTTTGGTAGGGACCAACACTCCACTAAAGCTATACTCCTATATGGCAGCGGCCCGTCCGATTGTGGCTACTAGCATCATTTCGCACACTCAAGTGCTGGACAACTCCTGTGCCTACCTTGCAGATCCAAATCCAAACGACTTTTCATTAGCGTTGCAAGCGGCGCTGGAAAAAAGCGATGCAGCACTCCGAGAACGTCAGACACGCGTCGAGCAAAGCTTGCAACTCGTGCAGACACGTTACAGCCGAAATACCTTCACCCATCAGCTTAGGAGCCTTTATTCGCGGCTAATTGGCAAAACGACTCAACTTGTTGATTCTCAGGTGCAGCATGAGCCTGTCCGCTCCTAATTCACCGCGCGCTGCGCGTACACTACGCATATTAGGGCAGGAATCAGCATTGCGGCGTAGTGGTGATTTCTTAGCTCCACTATCTTGGGAACACGACGCACAGGACTCCTCTCCACGTGCCCTACGGGCACTAGCGCGAATTGTCGATGGGGGGCTGTGTCATCGCTGCGGAACCTGTGTTGGTATCTGCCCAACTGGTGTACTTAGTGTGGACGACGAGGAGTATCCGCGAGTTAAGAACCTTACAGCCTGTACGGACTGCGACTTGTGCGTAAAAGTTTGTCCTGGTGACGAATTTGCCTTCCAAGAAATGCAGCACAGCCACTCGGGTCATTCAGTCAACTTAACTGAAACTCATGGTCATTTCGAGCATGCCGCCATTGCCTATGCAGAGGATAGTGAGCTTCGCGCAGCATCAACTAGCGGGGGTCTTGTTACTGCCTTACTAGTCGACATGCTAGAGCATAAGGAAATCGATGGCGCTCTGGTCATTACCCCTGACGACTCAGTACTGTGGAAAGGACGGGCAATTATAGCTCGCAGCAAGCAAGAGCTACTGAAAACAGCCAAATCCAAGTACGCGATTACTGCTACTAACGCAGCCCTGGCCGAAATTAGACAGACTCCTGGTCGCTATGCCGTGGTCGGTTTACCTTGCCAGCTACACGGAGTTGCCAAAGCAGTCGCTCTCGATGAGCGGCTACGCGAACGGATAGTTTTAACACTTGGACTATGTTGCCACGCTGCGATCGAGCACGAAGCCTTTCGCATTATTTGGGAGTCACTAGGAGACAAAGCAGCAGACGCGAAAAAGTTCATCTCCCGAGTTGGAAAGCATCCCGGCACTCCCCACCTGGAGCTTAAAGATGGCTCTCTTTATCCGGTCTATTTCGGCAACCGTAGCGGCTATCGCCCAAGCTCAATTGAGGTCATCAACATTCTTTATCGCCTTTATACCCCTGAACGTTGTCTAACTTGCTTTGATGCTATGGCGGAGTTTGCAGACATAGCGGTGGGCGACCCTTGGATGGCTCCACCTGACAAGAGCGTTGATTTCTACCAAGGTTGGAGCTTCGGGTTAATTCGCACCCCGCGTGGCCTTGCAGCTTATCAACGTGCGCAAGATCGTCACGCTATTAAGTCGAAATCGCTAACTCGCCGTGAAGCCTTAGCCTGCAATGAACTTATGTCATCGGAAAAGCGTTGGCGTGCATTTCGGGTAATCGAAACCCATCGGCGCCAAGGCAAAGCCATACCCAAATATGGCAGCCCACATCAGACATTTCCGCATCATTCTGGGCTACAATTCGTCAAAACAGAGGCGCACATGCTGTCACATGTGTTCTGTTTTCTTCCTCGACTGCGAGCTTCTGTACTCAGGTTTTTTCTTGGCAAAGGATACTGGCTTTTCTGGCTGAATTCCAAGCGTCGTGCGCTGCGTTTCTTCATTCGCGATAACCGCGAGAAGCTGCGCCGCGCACTTAAGGGGCGTGAGTAGGACGGGCCAGATAAGGACCTCTCAAAAGTGCTTAAGGGGTAACATGGAAAGCCAAGCCAGTCGAAAGGCTTTGGTTATGATTCACCCAGTAGATCTGACGGCGCTCCTTGACAGCCATTTCCAATAAAGTGAGGGTCACTCCTGCTAATCTGAATAATTTCCCGTAATCATCCCAAGCAACTACTCCACCTAGGTTCACTAGTTCTAGGGCATGTCTAGTGTCTACTAGCGGTGCAGGATAGGAATGCAAGCCGTCTACGATCACAAGGTCAACCATATTGCGAAGTGCGTTGAAGTTGAAGACTTGGGAGTCGCCTAGTAGCTGAATTACTTGCGCCGCTCGCGTGTAGGGTGGTTTTACTTCCCGTCCTACGTCCTGATCCGTCTGCTCTTGTCTAACGTAGCTTAGATTAATGTCATCAAGCGGTTGAAAGGCTCGCTCGCGCATACTGGGCGGCAAATCTAGCGTAAAAACTACGGCATCCTCTGGACACACATCCACTATCTCTCGTGTAAGAAGGCCAATATTAGTGCCTATCTCAAGGACTGTGCGTGGTTTCATAGCACGCACAATTTCACGCAACACAGCTGTCTCGCCCCAGGGCATGGTGCCATAGGTAAAGGACTTGGAAGGCTCTTCGGTGTCGCGTGCTTTTAACCTGGCTAAATCTTCAGCGCTAGGCGCAGTGAAGCCAGGAAAAATCAGTGGCAAATGGACATCCGCATTGATACCAAAAGGACCTGGATAATTCCCAAAAAATGGGGCGATCTGTTGTGGCGCAATGTGTTGCGGACGAACAAAATCTCGTCGCGTCAGAAGTGCCTGCATTATTTCGGCAAAGCGGGCCAGCTTTTCTGGCGCACTTGGGAGTCGCCCATCTTCAATTAGGCCCCGTAATCCATCTCGCAGCTTAACTGGATCTTGAAGACAATCACCCTGCGAAAGTCCGCCGCCACCGGCCCCTTCGTCATAAACTACCATCTTAGGAAACGGGGAAAGAGTCCCCCACGAGCAATCCGCAAGCCCGGCAGGCTCGCCACCACACACTTGTCTCATATCCAACCCCCAAAGGTACCTAGATTACCTTTGCCACCACTTTCCGTATACTAGCAGCATTGAAGTGCTAGTCAACGCGGGCCAGCTGAAAGAAACATACCTAATCACGCATGAACTTTTGAAGGAAGGCACGCTGCGCTGCCAAATCTGGGACTTCATTAGCTGCAGGTCCGTCTAAAGAACGAGCTGGATAACCTGGTTCGACTCGCAAAACTTCAACTACATCCCCAGCAACACTGAAGTAAATTCGCCAGGCGCCGCAGCCCATACGAAATTCTTGGCCACACTTTGTAATTCTGCGCGTACGGTGGGGGCTTGGATCAAGGCTCAACACTTCGCGAGCGCGGGTAATAAAATCAATTTGCCAATTTTTGCGCAGCCACTCAACCTGAGTCGTCGCCACAGTTGAGATAGTTACTGAAAATTTTGGTTCCGCGATTTCACTATGCACGTCGGCTAGCCAGCCAATAGCCGCGTTCGGAAACGCGTCCACCTCTGGAATGTATGGCTTTATATCTAATATCGGGGTGCCATCAACAAGATCCACCGGGCCCACAACTATTTTTCTGCCACGTACATCTAGCAAAGTTGTACTTGTCAATCCTAAGCCATTCGGTCGATGCGGAGATCTGGTAGCGAATACACCGCGTTTTTTTCTTCCGCCACGCGGCGGGAGAACTAGCGGACGCCAGGCTGAATTTTTATGGAACCACCACACAAGCCAAACCCGATCGAAGCCCTTTAAGTCCTGTAGAGCCTGTTCGAAGTTCTTCCCCGGCAAGAGTTCAATTACATTTGTTTTAATAGCGCTGGAGTTCGGCTGATGTGGAGCGTCGAACTTCAGTTTCATATCAGTGCGTATATAACCAATCGGTTCGAGCGTAAGCTTGGACATTTGAGCCTCAACGGGAGTATGATAGCAATCGAAGGGGCGCCGCAACAGGCTACCCCACTCTGACTTTGAGAGGTGTCCCCATGAACGGTAAAACAGTTGGATTAGTAATGACTGCCGCTCCGCACACAATCGGACCTGAGCAGAATCTCAAGACCGCGCGTGAGCTGATGTTAAAGCATGCCATCCGCCACTTGCCAGTGCGCGATGGTGGTAAAATTACAGGGATCTTGTCGGATCGAGACATTGACTTCGCTCTGCGGGTGGACGGCAAAAGCCCGGATAAATTATTTGTTAAAGATGCCGCCACAGCTGACGTATTTTCAGTTGATTCAGGCACTAAGCTTAAGGAAGTCGTGTCTCGCATGGCCTCCGATAGAATTGGTTGTGCCTTAGTGGAAGAACACGGTAAGCTTGTGGGCATATTTACTGCCGTCGATGCATGTCGCGTCCTGGCCGATACTCTATAGGTCGTATGTCCGATAAAAACTCAGTCATTGCCGACAACTGTGTCGTAAGTTTTCACTATACCCTAAAAGATGAGGGTGGAAAGGAAATCGAGAGTTCTCGCGGGGGCGAACCACTTACCTACATACACGGGCATTCACAAATTGTGCTTGGTCTTGAAAAAGTCCTGAAAGGGAAGAAAGTGGGCGAGCATGTAACGACAAGCGTCTCGCCTAGCGAAGGCTATGGTGAACGTAATGAGGCGCTAATTATCACCATCCCGCGCGAGCATTTCCAAGAGAAAGCTCCGCTTAAAGTCGGCGCAGTACTAGAGCTTGAAGACGACAACGAGAATGTGCTCTTAGCTGCTATCACCGAGATTGGGAAAGATAGCGTTACTTTGGACGCCAATCATCCGATGGCTGGAAAAACGCTCAACTTTGCTGTTGAGATCATGGATATCCGAAAAGCTACGGCCGATGAGCTCGCGCATGGCCATGTGCATAAAGGCGGCTGCTGCCACTAAAAGCCTAAGCACGCAAAGAGACGACCGCTCAAGATCGCTAGCTCCTAACTACTGAGCAACCTTTTAACGCGAGCATAAAGCTCGTGCTTGCGTTGGTCAGTTGCCGCTACTACTCCCAATGACAAATGCTGCTTGTCACCCGCGCCATATTGCAAAGGTGGGCTCATCAACACAACCCCTTCGGGCGCATGCGCCGAAAGCATCGGAATCCCTGAAGCTGCAATTTTTTTTGCCAATTGCTCTGCGTCAAAACAACCGCAGCTAATATCAACATGATCATCGAGAATAAATGAAAGTTGCCCATCAACTAAGCGGCGGCAAAGCTCCGGTTGCTGCAGAATGAGTGCGATTAGATGCGATGGAGCATTTCTGCGCATATTCGACTCAGACACGGAAACACGGACATCGCCCGCTTGATCGCGATACTCAATTACGTCCAAGTCGGTGTGCCCACGAAAGCCTCGTTCGCCCAATTCCTGTCCGAATGCAATGGTGATCGTCAACATGCGCTGTAACTCAACAAATTGGCCTGGCGGCGCCATGCAATCAAAATTGGAAGCCAGGAAGGCATGCGTCTGTGGGTCAAGAATTTGCGTACGTGGCCCAAGCAAAGACACCCCCGAGTCACTTACCATTATCGAAATTGAATACGACTGGACAATATTCAAAAATGGCGTCACTTCTAGATCCAGGCAACGCGCCATCACAAGGAGCTCTCCTGCGAGCTCCTCCACATTAGCGCAGCTGATCTCCCGACCTTGAAAATCAAGCATACGGTAGGTGTGGCCACTTCGGTACACGACAGTATTTCCATTTCCGCCGGCTGCGTCTGCCACCTGCACAAACAGAACCCTTTCCTCTCCTATTGTCTGTTTAGAATAATAGGTACTAGCTTGTCGTAGATCTTGGGCTAGCTTTGCAAGGCTAGTCTGTGAGCCTCGTGGCAGAACAATACGTGGATAGTCTAGAAATCCAGTGATTCCAAGGTCAGGTGCCTTACCTAATACATCTCCGAGCAGGAAATCACGCAATACCGACTTGTTGGCGTAAGCCGTCACAAGCTGAGGCGACTGTGGGGAACTGCCCCTCACAGTAACAGCCTGAGACTCAGCCAGTTCAGCAAAACCCTGCGTATCCATATAGGGCACAACATCCTTGCCAATCTGCGCTAGTAACCCTAGCAGGACTCGGTAGTGAAGTGGATTCCGAACAAAGAGCATGTTACTGGAGCTACCTGCCGGGACTAGACCATGCTCCTCAGCATAACGTGCGTAGCTTTCCATGTCTGATCTAAGCGACTCTGGCACCACGCAGTATCCTCGACTGGCAAGAAAAGCCTTAGTACTTAGAAGAGAAGCAACAGCCAGAGCACTTGAGGTAGCCTGTAGGTGACCAAGGGTAGTCGCCGAGCCCTCGTCGATTTGGTCAGTGGCTAGGTTTAGCACCATTAACGCACCGCCGTCGTCAAAAACCCTTCCCAATCCTGCAAATTCACTTACCGCTCGCTCTCGACCAGCAGCAGAGGCAGCTTCAACCATAATTGTTGGATCGCTAGCACGCGGCTCAAATGCGGCGGCAGCAAGAATAGACATAAAAACTCCGGAAAAGTCTGAAAATCTGGGCTAATTTCAATTAGCGGGGGGAAATAATGTAGTGCTTAATGGGCTATCGCCCGGTATATGCGTGGGCGCTAGGCCCAGAACCAGACTGCGCGGCAGAAGGAAGAATGTGCAATGACAATGCCAGACATTTGGTAAGTATAAGCTCACCAAAAATCTTGGTCAAGCATGCATTGTGCACACAAGCCGCACGGAAAATGTGGAAAACATCAGCTAGCTATAGCTTTACGAATCCAACTCTGCGCTACAGCTGATATTCGCGCAGCAGTCTGACCGGAGCGCTACCGTCTTTTGCCATCGGGACTCGCACTAAATACATCGCAAGGCGCCCTTGCGGCCCAAGCGCCACTTTAGCACTGCCATAGTTAGCTAGTCGCTGCGTATAGAGAATGGAGCCAGTTTGCAAAGACAATACTGTTAAGTCCAGGTGGTGCCCAAGTCTCGATGAGAGTTTGCGGATCACAACCAATCGATCATGTTCTTGGTCATACGCCATTTGCTCCACCGATGGCGCGATACGCAGAAACAAAATGCGGTCGCTAAGCTCAGCTATTGTTCTGGCTTTCAATGTCCTTAAATCCAATTCTTCGATTCGAGTGCGACTTGCATCAGTTACCTCTCGGACTCCTATCAAGGAATGCCGTGCAGGCAACCAGAGCGCGTTCCAGTAAAATGGGACATCATCAGCTGAGTACACTGTGTTCCCGTTAGCCGGATCAATTACAAGCATGTGTCGATTAGCCTCGGAAACAATCAAACCTTGAACCGAGGCGCCCATCAGATTATTCCACTTCGAAGTGTCAGGGTTGCTAAGTTCCAATTTCCAACTCACCTTTCCAGTGTCTGAAACACCCACTAACCAGGAGGCTGCGGAACCAAGCGACCTAGCCGACGGGCAGTACTGCATAGCCACAAATGGCTGAGCGAGGACCATCTCGCGCCACGGGCTGGATTTTGAGCTTACCTGCGGGCATGGCAGTAGGTTGTCGGGCAAGTGATCGTAAACAAGAGCTGGCTTACCGTCTCTATCAAAACCAACACTAACACTGGCCAATGCCTGTTTATCATCAAGCACTACTTTTTGCTCCGAGAGAACCCTGGGAGACTCGGCCCAAGCGGCAGCTATGGCAACAACCTGTAAAGTAGTTTGTAGCGCCAGTGCGAGTAGGAAGGAAACAGTCTTGCCCATACAGTCTAGATTGAAAGCGTCACAGGACGCAGGTGCTAAGCGAAACTTACTTGAAGCCTGATAATATCACGTTGTGCGAGGTGGCGGGACAATTTCTTAATAGGCCGTATACCTCAATTCCTAAGATGCTTAGCAGGGAAACACTATCGAGCGAGGGCGTTGAACGACCTCCTGCGAAGTGGCCTATGGCGAGTTATGTGGGGAGAAAACGCATTGGGGCAGACAACTTAGAGCTCGATTTTTGAGCCGCTGTTGCTTGCAGCATTCACATATAAGGCCGCAATAACATACCTGTAAGCAATAAAGGGGCGCTTACAGGGTTAGGCATGGATCCGCTATTAGTTCCATCACAGTCGGTTGAAGCATCACAACCAAATTCTCCAGAGTCCACACAGCAATGGGATCAGAGTCTACGCGCACCCGCATCTCCGACGCGACTTTTTCACCTGGCCCCGCAGCTACTTGCGATGGCCTGTGCGGCAGCACTGCCCGAGCGGGCCGAGGCGCAACAAAATTTATTCAATATGCCTAGCGGCATTATTACCGCTCCCGGCACACTATTCTTCCAGGAGCAGATGAACTTGTTTCGTCGCGCTGGAAACAGTGGCACTACCTTTGACATCGGATTAGGGAAGGGCTGGGAAGCTGGAATTAATTTACTAGATGTAAGTCTGTATGACCGCCTGGATAGAGATAATGAGCCTGCTCAAATTGGGGAAACCCACTCTCCCGGCAGTCCAGATCTTATGCTCAATGTCCAAAAAGGCTTTGAAGTAACTCGCTGGTGGCGCAGCAGCATAGGCACACAAGTAGGAAGTAATATTGATTTTGGCCACGAGCCTGCACGCTTTCTCAACTTTAGCTGGACAAGCAATGCCTTCTCAGTTCCAAGCCACCCAGAATATGGAACATGGTATGTTGGTGGCTACTACGCCAATCCAGACTTCGCCGGTGGAGGCACAAATCATGACTTATTACTTGGTTGTGAGATTCCAGTGGTTGGACATCATCTCGCTTTCCAAGCCGATGCTGTGCTAGGCCGCAATGACCTAAGTGTGATCGTTATCGGCGGAGTATATTCGTTTGAGAACCGCTGGCAAATTTCGCTGGGCGCACAAATCCCCACCGAGAACTCTGGCAATCCATTTGGGGTGGTAGTCGAGTTTACCTATCCAGGTCCAATTCTCTAACCTATTCCGATTTGAAGGTTGCTATAAGTATCCTCATAGCGCACTTTTTAATAGAGCTCTACAATCCTCACGCTAATAACGGCACAGTAATATATAACTGCAATCCTGGTTTGGCTTGATTGCCGCTATCTACACGATGCACGGTTCCGATCCTACGGTCTATTGGCAGACCTAATCGATGAATACCAATACTATTGCCGGGAAGCCTTACGATGCGTGATGGCGCTCTAAGAAATAGCTTGTCTTGCTGCTCAAGTACAAAGCGCATAAGCGGATTCTCAGTGAACTCTGAACAAGCCTGAACCCCTTCTGACTTTAGTCGTCTATAAAATTTGACTATTTCATGGCGATGCTTCCAGACAAACCCCAGCCAGCGATCAAGGCGAAAATTCTCAAGTGTCGTGTAATTTGTTCCAAAATCACGCCCAACAGCGAATACTAAACGTATCCCCTGTGAACGCTCAGGAAATAGGCGTCCTGTTTCAGTCTTAGTAAGTCGATCCAGGTGCCATACAGCATCCGTCGGCAAGAATGTATTTTTTAGAGTAATGCGCAGCTTCGGGCTGCCCGACACCGCGGCAGCCAAGTATACCAACGTCTCACAAGCGCGCGCGTATAAATAAGCCTGCTCAGGGTAATTTTGAGCGATTGCGGTCGAAGCCAAATAGGTTTCAAGCCCCTGGGCAACCGTTGCTGGCTCGCCTTCAGCACGGCAGTACACATAACCTTTAGATAAAGCTGTCACAAATTCACGAAATGGTAGTCGCTCAAACGATGGATAAGGCAACTGAATCGCCTCACTAGAGTTGCTGAGGAGTTGTGACCTAATCTCGCGTGGGCTAAATAGTGGAGCTTCAAGAACCAGGTTCGGTGTAGGATAGTGGCGTCCAAACCCTAGCCCTGCCAAACAGGGCAGAACCATACGTGGGAACAATGCACGATCCAGCACTTGCGCGGTATAGTCTACCGTATGGTCACTGGCCTGCCCTCTATCATCATGCGTGCGCATTTACTCAGATTAACTATCTACCGAAAGCTAATCAACAAAGAGGCGCTACGGGGAATTATGCGAATTAGGAGCCCGGATGGGTCTCAAAATAACGACGGGACAGAAGCGAGATTAGACAAAGCCCGCGCCTACCTCACAATTAATCTAGCTATCGCAATATCGCGCCCAACTCATTCGCCACTGCTGCGCGGATTTTTACCTGAACTGCATTTACCTCATCATTAGTAAGGGTGCGTCCATGCGAGCGATACATAATCTTAAAGGAGAGGCTTACACTATCAGCCCCAAAGCGCGCATGTTCAAAACGATCAGTTTCCGCTACTTCCTCAACTACCATTTCCCCATCAATAATCCCCTCTTCACGGACTATTTCAAAGAAGCGGTTAAGGCTCATCGATTTTGGCACAACGAAAGTAATATCCCGGCGAGTCGCAGGATATTCACTGACCGGGGTAAACACGCTATCGAGCCCAGTAAACTGGCCCTTTATGCGAGGATCCTGAGACCAAAGTACTCTAATATCCGGGATCTGCATTTTAATCATGGCCAAGCGATCGATACCGAATCCGAAAGCCCAGCCGCTGTACTCTGCCGGGTCATAACCAAAGGAACGCAGCACCTGCGGATGCACACAGCCCGCCCCCAGCACTTCAAGCCACTTACCACCTAGTTTAAGTCCGAGTTCAATACTGGGATCGGTAAATGGGAAGGAGTCCTCCTTTACCTGCCATTCTACGTCATCGCCGTAAACAGCTTTTGCAATGTTGACTAGAACTCCAATCAGCGTTTCCTTATCCACACGCCCAACACGTTGGTGAACAATGCGAAGCCCATCAATTTGGTGGAAGCACGGCGAGTGCGTGCGATCTAATTCGTCATTTCTCCAAACTTGCCCATGACATAGAGCAGTGACATCTCCCCTTTCACGCAACTGCGCCTGCACTTCTGGCAGATCTAAGTAGAATGGCCACATGGCTGTGGTCTGCGTGCGCAACACTAAATCTGGCCTAACGTAGAAGGTATCGGTAGAGCGCCGCGCTGGGTGGTCCGCGGCCGTGTTCAGACGATCGAAATTAGCTGCCACCGGCACAACACGCGGAATTTCAATTACATCGAAGCCCCGAAATTGCTCTAGCCCCAATACAGCATCCAACACAAATTTAACTGGAGAACCTGGAGTACGAGTCAGATCTGGGAGGTCAAGCAGACGTTTGATGATTCGCGCAGTGCGATCGTTCCGTTCTCCAAGCGCTGCAATGGCCTGAACAGTGTCAGCTGGTGTATCCACGACATACAGTCGTCCACCAGTGGGAGCTAGCTTTTCAGCATTACTTGCAGCCGCGCCTTCACGACCATCTGCTGGACCAGGAACAGCATCCATACCAAGACTCATAGGAACACCTCCCCTACTTACGCCTATCCCTAAAATGAGAAATTTGACTAAAGAACAACCAGTGAGCCCAGAGGCTAACGGAGGGCACTCCGAGAGTCAAACAAAGAATTGCTAATTTATTGTCAGGCCCAGTAGCGACATACAAGCTCGCCCAACTCAGCCAAAAATAGGGAAGCTGGGTGGTCTATGTGTGCGTTGCGACGCCCATTCTTGGAATAAAAGCCCTCGCTAAGCGCAGCTATAGCGATGCGTTGACCGCCTTTATATTCAACAATCGCAAAATCGCCGGTAACCCCTAGACGTGAGAACGTACCGCCTTTGGAGCCAAAATACTTGATTGGACTAGGTCCATCCATGAGTCCATCTAGCGGTAATAAGCGACCTAAACGATCTACATAGAACTCATGCTCTAGTGCAAATAAACGCAAAAAGTCCTGCTCTGCCGCACCACCACGAGCATCCAGTAGAGCTGCAAAGCTAGCCAAATCAGCTGCACTGCTGAACGCTAAATTTCCACTAGCAAAGAGTTGTGGAGTCAACTCTGAAATCCACTGCGTACAGCTTAGTCCAGGCAGCCCAGCCACAAAACGATTAAACCCACTAATTCCACCTACAGCCTCAAGGATAAGTGCAGTGGCGAAATTGTCACTAATGGAAAGTGTAAGCATTAACAAATCGCGATAGGACAAAATAAATTCTGAGGCGCTGAACAACTTAAGCACGCCGGCACCCACTGCTGCATCCCGCTGCGCAGCATCCACGCGCAGCTCTTTATCTAAAAGCTCTCGCTTTTCAAAAAGAAACTGATAAGCAAGAAAAACCTTAATAACGCTAGCAGCCTCAATCTTTTGGGAAGCCTTGTATTCAAGGCACTGTCCATTCTTTAGGTTTCTAGCGCAAAAACCTACCCTAGCCCCTGGATACTGACTCTCAGTCTTGCCAATAAACGTAATAATGTCAGCCGCGTTCATACCGGTATTCAATGCCGCTGAAACCTAAAAATCAAGCGCCACAGGTGTACTCTTCGCGCCAATTACAAATGGCCCCTACTTCGGGCTTTTAATAGGCACGCCAGTTACTTGCCAGACGTTGCCCCCGCCGGACCAGCTTGGCCGCGTCGATTAAGTACAGGCCTCATCTTGCCGGAACTTGTTTTTTCGCATGGGCTTCCAAAAGCAAAAACCGTTCGACCTAGGAGTTCCCTAACCTCGTCGCTGCTCTCAATTTCATAAATCTTTTCACGAACGAGCTGCTCTGCCAAAGGCTTCTCAGTATCACTAAGTGGCCGTTCGGTCCTAATTGTAATCAATGTGCCCGGCTCGCCTTGGCGATCTTGAATAATTATCTGCGCTATAGTCAAGAATCTCTCCCCAACAGCAGTGGCTACGCGTGTACCGTTAAAAATCTTGGCATTCTCAATAATCAAAGTATCATCTGTTCTAGTGCCCTTCTTTGAGAACGAGAAAACTCGCGATCCCTTGCCTTCCGCGGTCGACTCATTTAACAAAACTACACCATCTCCGCTAGCAAAACGCACCAACGGAACAGCTATATTAGTGAAACGAGTTACTACTAATTCAGCCTCATCCCCCTTACCTGCCGGCGCGCCACTCTCATTGATCATCTCAATCAAGGCCAGATCGTCCATGGCTGTAAAATGAATCGCCTGACGCTGTTGAGGCGTCATGGGGATACCGACAAGCCCAATTTCAGTTCCGGAGTAAACTGATATCAAAGTTGTATTCCAGCGCTCACGTAGGTAGGTCGGCAGCGGAATAGAGCGCCCATCATGCGTAGTGACTGTCGCGCTTGGCGGCTCACCTCCAAATGGAAACTTCTCAATCGGTGGGATAGCGTCAAGTAGGTAGCGAAGGTTTGGCGTAGTTTCAAGTGTAGTCAAAAAGCGCGCCAACCAAGACGGATTAACAAATACTCCGTTGAACCCGAAACGCTGCCAATCAGCTACCAAGGCGGCTGGCTCATCAGAATTGCCAAGGAACTCTGTCACTACACCCATGAAGTTGAGCGATTCCCGCACGGCAATAGAACCGGACCAGCCACTACCGGCATGCATGAAATTTCCAATCCTATCTCCTGGCCCAACCCAGCGACGCAGGAAACGACCGATATCGTTGTTCGATGCCTGCATTTCCTCTGGCGTACGTACTGTCACTGTGGCTACCCCCGAGCTGGCGCTAGTCTTCCACAGCTCTAGTCCTGCTAGAGGCATCGTCATCATGGGAGTTTGGATCTCAAGCGGAGACTTACCAGCCTGAATGTCAGCGACCAGAGGGCCAGTGTGAAATTGCATGATGTCGGCCTTAGTCGTCACTGGCAGCTTAAGAACGTCTTCTGGGCGTGTAAGCGGCTCCGCCGGTAGCTTTTCGCGCCAATACGTAGAATGCTCTCTTGCGAAACGAATGTACGCATTAAGCATCTTAAGCTGCCGCTCTTGCAGCTCTGCTGGCGTCAAGGTCTCAGCCGGATAAGCGCGCGCAATTCCTTGAATCTCGCCCAAAATCCCAAGCACCAAGTGCCTACTACGGTCCATCACAGTGGCATGCTGGCTCGCAATAGCATTGCTACCATTAACGCCAAAATGCACGAGCAAGGCTCTCGCTGCTTCGCTCACTTGCGCGAGTCGCTCCGCAACCTCAGTGGGCGACATGTGGCGTCCCCCCTGCGAGAGAAGTGCATCTACACGATCTGCACGCTGAAATGCTGCTAGCATAGCTACAAGCTCACCAACATCTCGATGCGCCCTAACTATAACGTCCTGCGGATTTTGCCCCTCAGTCCCCGTGCTCACCATACGCCACACCTACTACTTACAGCCCCAAAAATTGATTGCAAAACGCGTCTTCGGATCCTAATTGACTTTGGAGTCAGCAGGCTGACCGATGCGAAGTTGAATTTTTATTTCCTCAGGCACATTTGGCGAGGCCAACAATAGCTCAATCGAGTGCCGAATCTCCGCCCGCAATGTTTCAATCTTTGCGAGCACTTCTTTATCCGAAGAGTCTGAATCTGAAAAGCCTTCCCAAGATGTCATTTGCCTACCTCATTGCAAGAGAACGTTTCCACAGTATGCCAATAAGCCCAAAGCTATTCAACAAAATCGGACTAAATCTATGCCTCAAACCACTGATTTGATTAGCTTTGGCAAGTAAAGTATTCTACTTACTGCTGCCTGGAACCGACTGCCAAGAGTCCGGGCGACTCAAATTTCGACTCCTGGCTAGCTCCTAAGACTGCATAGCAATTGATTTTATGGAAATCAGATCTGCCACAATATATGTGTTCGAACTGCCACTAAAAGGCTCATTTAAGACAGCTTTCGGAGTGATCGATAAAAAGCAAAGCGTGCTAGTCGCCCTTAATGATGCAGCTGGCAATGTTGGCTATGGTGAAGGTGCAACTTTACCAGCCCCGATGTACGTAGCTGAATACACCGCAGTAGCAGCAATGGCACTTCGAGATCATCTGCTTCCTGCAGTTGTTGGAAAGGAGTTTGCTTCCCCGGACGATCTCTACCGCGCCTTTGCCCACGTGAAGGGCTTCCAAATGGCCAAGACAGCTGTCGAATGTGCGGCCTGGGATCTGTATGCCCAAGCACAGGGCCGCCCACTGCGTGACATCCTTGGTGGCAAGGCGCAGGAGATAGAGGTAGGGGAATCGATTGGAATTAAACCTACGATCGACGCTCTGCTAAAGGAAGTTCAGACCCGCATCACTGAGGGATATCGACGCATTAAACTTAAGATTGAGCCCGGTTGGGAAAGAGAGCCCGTTGCTGCAGTTCGCGGCGCATTTCCGAATATACCCTTAATGGTTGATGGGAACTCTAGCTTTACCCTCGCACATATTGGAGCTTTAAAGGCGCTTGATGGTTTTAATCTAATGATGATGGAACAACCGCTTGGATACGATGACATCATCGATCACGCGCAACTTCAGCGCCAGATTAGCACCCCAGTTTGCCTTGATGAGAGCATTCTATCTGCCGAGGATGCGCGCAAGGCGCTCGACATTGGGGCCTGCAAAATTATTAACATTAAGCCTGGTAGAGTGGGTGGAGTTTCTGAGTCTAAAAGAATTCATGACTTATGCGTTGGGCGCGGGGTGCCAGTTTGGTGCGGAGGCATGCTTGAGTCATCGATAGGGCGCTTTTTTAACTTAGCGGTAGCGTCACTACCGGGCTTCACTCTTCCAGCCGACATGTCCCCTAGCGACATGTACTTTAAGCATGATCTTGTACAGCGTCCGCTAACAGTTGAAGGGGGACTGGCGAAAGTCCCAGATGGACTTGCTGACTATGGCGTCGACATTCCTCAATTAGTTAGGTGCAGCCGCGAAATCTTTGAAGTTACGCCTAGTGGCGCGCGCTCACTGACTGCAGGAGCTTTAGATGCCGGACATTCCGAGCAAGCTGCAGAGCGTGCTGTAGAGCGAGGCCAACAGCCGCGCCCATAGTGTCCAGAGTTGGAAATAGATTAAGACACAAGTTCGGAGTCTCGGTGCACTGCGATCAGCGACATGCGGCTCAGGGCAGGCACAGTGAACTCTCTAGTTTAACTCTTAGGTCAAATCCCACTATAGCACGCACCTCTCACGTGCGTAGTAGTCTATCTTCTCACTATCGACAGAATATTCTTCCATGCTGGATGGGACGTCGGCCAGTCCGGCAATTACGTCCAAAGGCCTTCGCACCAAGTCCTCTTTGAAGAAAATGCGCGATGGGCTCATATCTGCCGGCAACGTAAAACCAGGCAGGCTGGCAACGCATAAATTGAAGAATCGACCGATTGACGACTCAAGCATACCGCCACACCAAACGGGCACTCCATTAGCAACGCACAAGTCATGAATCTTTTTTGACTCTAAAACGCCGCCCACTCGACCAGGCTTAATGTTAATAATTTTGCAGGCCCCGATTGCCAGCGCACGACGAGCGTCTTCGGCAGATAAAATACTCTCGTCCAGGCAAACTGGAGTACTGATTTGGCGCTGCAACTCGGCGTGGTCAATAATGTCGTCATATGCCAGTGGCTGCTCAATCATCATAAGCCCAAATTCGTCTAAGGCTTTAAGTACGGGCAAATGAGCCGTAGTATAGCCAGAGTTGCCGTCAACCATGAGTGGAATGTTACCAAAGGCACGCCGAATTTCGCGCACCGGCTCAAGATCCCAGCCCGGCTTAATCTTAACCTTAATGCGCTTGTATCCTTCCTTGAGTCGGAGTGCGACCTCCCCAAGTAGTTCGTCGATGGAGCTCTTAATACCTAAAGACTCACCTACTTCAACCTTCAAATGCGTGCCACCAATAAGCTCCCTAAGATTCCCTCCCTGCGACTGGGCCCACAGATCCCAAAAAGCGCATTCTATCGCAGTCCGTGCGAAATTATGCCCACGCACAAAGGCAAAAGCAGCCAAAAAATCTTCACTCGACTCAAATGCCTTTTTAACTAAGGCCGGGGCAATGAACCTACGTAGCACCTCGAAAGTTTCGTGATCATACTCCGGAACATAAATCGGAGCACTCAGTGTCGAGCCCTCCCCGTAACCTACAAGACCATTTGAATGAAGCCTCACCAGTACGCTGGACTTTTTATCGATAGTGCCAAATGCTGTCGTAAAGGAGTGCGTTAGCGGCAGCTCAAAGCGAATAATTTCAATTCGATCAATCTTAAGCATGTAGTCCTACTTCACGGAGGCTGGCACGGCTACTCTAGATTTAACAAGTTCAGGTAACCCGCTTAGGCTACCGGAGTGGTAGCGATCAAGCCAAGCCAGCTGTCGATCCGCCCCGTTTTTTCCTGTTCTCAGCACATATTCAAAATAAGCCAGGAATTTGTGCTCGGCCCGTAGCAACCCCTGCGCGGCAATTTCCAAGATACGCTCGGTAAAAGCGCGCACACTCAAGTTCCCGACACGTCCATCCAATCCGTCGCGTATAGCCGCTGCGCGCAAGGCCGCCAGATCATTCCAATCATGTGAGTGAAGAAACTGTGAAGCAGCGGAAAGATTACGCAACAAACCGGCCTGCAAGGCCGAAGGGGCAATAATTATAGAGCGGGCAGCCTGCTCATCAATATCGAGTAATTCACGATCAGGGAAGTTTGCCCCCGGATCGCGACCTTCAATCCACATTGCCTTTACATACGGGGCCAACATTTTCTCAACATCGCGAGAACCGTCCCCACGACAGGCTGCTGCGAATTCGGCAGCCGGGATTTCTTCGTGTCGATCTAACTGGAACCTGACACGTGCTCCAGTGAACTGGGCCCATTGTAAAAGCTCAAGATGACGAAGCGAGGGTGCGACACGTACAGTTTCACGGGGTGGGAAATTCGTCATTAGGTCATCAAATCTGTAGCCACGCCATTCCGCACGCGAAAGGAACTCAAGCAAGCCTGGATTGCCTTCAACAATAATAAGCGAGGCCCCTATGCCACGATAATCCTGTGTGCTGGAGGCATGCGCAAAGTGCATATTCGTACCAGGCCCAAACATCCAATGGAAATAATCTCCTAAGGATTGAAATGGTTGGGTGGGGAACTTGGCTTTCTCAAGGTCACTTTTAGCGCGCGAGCCACCAAACATGCGTTCCCACATTAGTAGTCGTGTTTCCTTCGCGCCACTTACACGTCCCTCTTCGAAGGGGCTATTGGCACATAAGCCGATAAATGCTGCCCCAGCTCCAATAACGACAGACACAGCCATCGCCGCTTCATCAACATCGACGGATGTAGATGGGCTATTTTGTGAGCGCCCGTCCATACCAGAAGTATGGTCCCAGCCGCGGTACCATATGTAGCGGTAAATTCCCTTGGGTGCGACCTGTTCACGGTAGGAGTCGAAGTCGCGGCGTCCGAGCGGGTGAATTGCCATATTGAGAGTACTAGCACCCTCGGCGGCAAGCGCTTCCTGTACCGTATTCAGGTCTAGCAGCTGTCGCTCATATAAAACATCCAGGGTTGGCAGAGGTGGTAGCGCTGTCTCCAACAGCCCATAGCCGTTATCAAGCCCCTGTTCTCCCAAGTCGGATGACATTACCCCGATACAGCCCTTGGGGTCTAAGTCCCCGTGATGCACTTCTACAAAGGTCCCACGTGCTTCCGCTGCTGCCCGCAATCGTTCAAAATAAGCGGGACCAACCCGAAATGGTTGACCAGTTTCCTCAGCAGCGATAGTTTTCTCAATTTCAGCCCCATGTAATTTCATGCCCGCATGATACTTTAAGCCCATGATTAATTCCAATTTAATACCAACTTCCCTTACTCAAGGTTTGCCGCGCAATTTTTTCGATGAGTTGGGTAAGTTGCTCGCATTTAAGAGCATCAGCAGTGACACGGCTTATAAAGCCGACTGCAAGGCTTGCGCAAAATGGCTGATAGAATTTTTGGCTGAGTTGCCCGGGCTTGAAGTTCGCCCAATTGAGACCGCAGGCAACCCACTTATTTTTGCCCAAACAAAGCAACGTCCCGGCCTACCCACATTACTGGTGTATGGGCATTACGATGTACAACCACCGGGGGATAGAGATACATGGCTGGCGGACCCCTTTGAGGCACAGGTTCGAGGGGAACGACTTTTTGCCCGAGGCGCGCGTGATAATAAAGGCCAAACATTTTTCTGGCTTGTCGCCTTACGCGAGGCACTGCATGCGAATAGCTTGGCTTGGAACGTGAAAGTACTTTTGGATGGCGAGGAGGAGTCTGGCAGCTCATCGCTATTGTCAGAGCTTAAGCGACTGGTTCCGGAGCTTTCGGCCCATGTAATAGCAGCTAGTGAGACGGCGGGCTTTGATAGCGCTGATCCTGCTTTAATTATGGGCTTGAGGGGTGCTGCCATTTTACGTTTCAGTATACACGGCGCATCGCGAGAATTGCATTCAGGTAATCATGGTGGGCGGGTACCTAATCCAGCTGTTGCCATCGCTCAGATGCTGGGAAAACTACACGACGAAAGCGGAAAAGTTGCGGTACCGGGCTTTTATTCTAAGGTGCAGCCAGTAAGTCCAACACAAAGAGAACTGCTTGCGCAGATCCCATTTGACAGCGCGGCCTACGCTCGTAACATCGGCGTAAGCGAACTTAGTGGAGAACTTCAATTTAATGCCCTCGAGCGAGTATTTTTCCGCCCCACGCTTGAGGTGCACAGCATACACTCTGGGTTTAGCGGACCTGGCATCAAGACCAGCATCCCAATAGAGGCACAAGCTGTGCTCTCAATGCGACTTGTGGCGAACCAGGAACCGCAGGAGGAGCTCGACAGATTAGTGAGCTTCTTACAGTCACAGGTGCCTGTCGGCTGTCGTGTTGAATTCCTTATGCAACGGGCCATAGCTCGTCCGACTAGTGCCGATCCACGTGCAGACTTGTATACTCGCACGGGAGCGCTACTAAGAAAGTTCAACTCCAAAGCTCCAGTATTTCTTTGGTCTGGAGCTTCGCTGCCTGTAATCGCTGAAATTCAAAATATAGTCAAAGCTCAGCCGTTATTGGTGGGGTTTGGCACCGCCGACGACAATGAGCACGGCCCTAATGAGTCGTTCCTGTTGGGGCAATACGTTAAAGGTTTCACTTTCGCGCGTGCGCTATTAGAGACTGATTATTCGGGAAGTTTTCCGACAAAAGTAGAATGAAAGCACTTCCTAGCGAAGCCACTTTTATACTGTGCCTACTTTTTGAACTCTCACCCACTTTTTTTGTCTACTACCTTGTCAAATCGCGACTACAGTTTCGCTCTAAACTGTTAGTTGGGTGCAGCTGTTGGCTTTTTGGTCAAATTGCATCAACAACACTAGTTTACTACCTAAGCTGTGCATTCACATCCTCGCTAGAGCACCCGCTCTACGTTAGCTCGCTAACTATTCTGATCCTGGCAATAATTGGAGCAATCTATCTAAGCCAAAGAGGCACTGGCTCCCTTCGCTGTGTACAGCAGATGAAGCCTGCAAACTATTTTAGCGAGGCAATAGCCTTCATTTCAGCGGTTAAAATATCCAGCATTATTTTCACGCCACATCTGGCGATACACGACGGCTCTATCTATACCAGCCCTGTGTATTGGGATTTTGGTTACCAGGCTCAGCTCATTCAATCTTTCGTCTTCGGTAACAATTTTCCGCCCCAGATTCCTGCTTTTTCTGGTGTACCACTGGCCTATCATTTCATGCCTATGCTGCACACGGCAGTATACGCTGCGTTAGGTCTCGATTTGGTTGGCAGCATGAACTTTGTCAGCATTGTGAATTTTGCCATGCTCTTGTTGGCTATTATCGGCTGCGCTGAAGAGTGGTTTGGATCAAAGATCGCCGGACTATTTGCTATTGGGTTAACTTTAACTTCGAGCAGCTTTCACTTTTTAGAACTGTCCGAGGGCCATCGTTCCGTAATTGGCCTCTTCGAGTACGCCCTATCCTTCACTAACGACCCATATTTAGCTGGTTTTTCCTCAAACTGGAGCCACAGCTATAACGGGAATATGTTTAATCTGTTTTATTTTATTGCTGAGAGGCAGCTCATTATTGGGTGCTGCGCTATATTGATCGGACTCGCCTTTATCTTGTCACTCCAAGCACTGTCTCGAGCTACGTGTCTTTTTGTGGGAGCGGCATTCGGACTTCTTGCAGATTGGCATTTATTCATCACGGTAGCACTGGGAGCCACGCTAAGTGGAATTGTGCTTTTTGATCGCCATAGACGAAAATCGGCAGCTAACATGTTACTAGGTTTTTTACCTGTGTGTGCACTGCTGCTCAAGCATTACAGTCGCCTGAGCCAAAATGAATGGTATCGACAAGATTTGCTGGGGCAATTCCCGAGCATCAATCTGAATTTTGCAACATGGAGTGAGCCAACTACTTTTTCTTTGAACAACACGATTTTTTACTGGATCTATGGCTATGGCGTTAAATTAGTAGTGCTAGTGGTTGGACTTATGTTGTTAAGGCGGGTCAGCGATACGACTGAAGGCGTAGGCGGCAGCGATCGCAAGTTGGGCATTGCTGGGGCAAGTGTTTTCACGCCGATTGTAATCTTTTTAATCACTAGCTTTGCCCTAATCAACCTAGTTCAATTGTCACCAATATCGATTTATGACAACCACAAATGGCTACGCCCGATGAACTTGGTGGTTGATCTTTGTTGTGGCTTGGCGCTTTGGCATCTCGCCTCTACTGGCTCGAACTTGCGGCGCCTGGTTGTTTTATTGCTAGTGCTGCCTTTGAGCGCAGCTGGTCTAATGGAAAATACCGCTCTACTATCTACCACTCCCATTATTTTCTATTCGCGATATCCAACACCCACGATTCAGGCGATTCGCACAAACAGTTCTGCGGGCGATGTTTTCCTAACGGAACACTCTTTTCCGATACTATTGGCAGGACGAAAAGTATTCATGCGTCAAGGCGAAGCACCCCGGGGACCAGCGCTGGCTAGTGAGGACTTAGTAGATAGTTTGCGTCGCTTTCGGCGCAGCTACGCAATTTACAATTCTCGCGAATTACAGACACTGTGCAGACGGATCAAGGAAGCAGGCATAACCTATATTGAGGAGCAACAGGAACGTCCTTTGGCAATAATACCAGAGGAACTAAAGGTTAAAGTGCCATTTTTTGATGTCACCAACGAGCAAGGTCAGCCAGTGCGGTTTTTGAATGCGCAATGGGCATGTCAATGGTCTCGCACTTGATGAGGATGGATACTCGATGTGGCTGTCTCACGAATGTCTCGCAAAGTTAGGCAGATTGACTAGAAGCTATTTCAAAAATAGCTTCTAGTCGCGCCAAGGATAGCGCGGCAAACGCCGAAGGCGATTGTAGCGAGGCTCGGCATGGGCACTTTGGCCCCCTGCCGAGATCGGAGCGATTCAAAAATGGGCAGGGGCCCATTTTTGAAATGACTTGTAGACATACTCGCAATACGAGTCCGTTAAGTTTGCCTCAGGCAGATCTGTTAGGGGCTTAGGCAAAAAGGGCTTAATCTGCCAATTCCCTAAAGCGTTCAGCTCTCTCATGCACAGGCATATTTAAGGCGCTGGCACGGGCTATTTGCCGTGTTAGCGCGCCCATCACTTCTGGCGACACTCTCACATTTGGAGAAGTTTGCAGCACTGACTCCATCCAGTCCGCCTCGGTAACGCCAGCTTTAATACGCGCAGCGATATTGCCAAGATATTTTTCACGATCGGCTGCATCGACTCCCAAGGTCTCGAGTCCCAGGTGAGCGATTTCCATTAGCCAATCGAGCTTGGCAGCCATGGTGTGGCGCTTGTCTTCACCGGGAAAGTAAAGTTCGGCTTCAAGTCCATGTTTGGCCGCTTCATAGAAGTTAGCCTTAGCGTGTTCGAACGGCATAGCCTTGGTGATATCACCACCAAACCTAATATGCATTCCATAGGCCAGGCCCCAAAAGAACGCGGCATTCGAGACGTTATCGATTGCTGCAGGCACTACGGGGAGAGCCCTGTGCTCAACTCGCAAATGCGGTTCACCCTGTGCATTGTCGCCGAGAATCGGCCTATTCCAACGGTGGATAGTACCATTGTGGCGCATCAGATTTGGAAATCTCGAGAGTACTCCTGAGCCACCACTGGCGTCTTGCAACTGAACAAACATTGGATGTAAGTCGGCTGTAACATTCAAAATGAAAGGATCAATTGCAGCACTAATGTAGTGATTGCCGAAGAACACGCGTGAGGGATCCCAGGCTTGTTCGAAAAGTGCTATTCGACTTTCTTTCCATCCACCAAGGCCCATAACTCTTGGCGACCCAGTTGCTGGAGCAAGCACATAGCCAGTTATAGCCTGAGAGACATTGAACATATCTACAAAGCGTTCAGCGCTCACCTGCAAGTGCGGCTGCAACGAACAAATTGTACCAGCAGTTACAATTGAATCAGTTTCGTATGCGACTCCGCCAGCCCCGTTGCGTCCACTGACGAATACTGGAAATGTCTCACCGTGGATTGTGCGAGCGTGTCGCAGTGCATGAGCAAAGCCATTTGCTCGCAGGTACCTATCGTGTGTATCAGAGAGCCCATCCTCGCTCATGTCGCTTTGCGTGATGGACGGTAAATAGCTAATTGGCACCACGATTGCGCCGTGGCGGCCAGCTACACTGCGGGCATCTTCTAGGCGCCTTAAAAGTTCCTGTTCATAGGCTGACAGACTTTACCCAGCGCAATTTGCAACTCCGGTCCTGCACTCCATCTGCCATTTGGCAAGTTCGCAAGTCCAGGCTTTAGGATCTGGGAAAGGGTGATCTTGGGATCCGGACAGCTGACACAGTTCCGCAAGAACGGCCTTATTCTTGCCCGCCGGCCGACCAGTTTGTGCATCGGCGAGATGCATTTCCATTTCCAATCCGAGTCGGGCTTGATGGCCGTCAAAGCGCTCCATCCGGCCTGCTCTCAGGAGCTCCATCAATTTGTGAGTTTCTGCTCCAACCTGGTGGAGAAACTCAGCTTCGAGCTGGCGACGACCGAGAGTACTTGCGAGGAGCTCAAAACGTTGAGCCTCTATGCCGTCTAAGGCGTGAGGATGGCCATCAGTTAAGTCAGCTTGTTTTCTTTCAGGATCACCGGAAGGATCAGCGGGACGATACATCTTGGATACCTATACCACTAATAAACACACCCCATGCTTAGCGGCGCAATCTTAGGGACTGCAGCGGACTGTAGAAAAGTCTGGACAACTAAGGAAAAGAGCGAATGGCTAAGCACACCTACGCCGTCCATAATTATATCCGAACGTTATTCTCAGTCAAATGCCCCCTAAAAAGTACCTGCTACCTTGTCATATCCTTGGTAGGCTTACGGGGCAGCCATAATCAGTGCTATGGTGCAGCCAGAATTACAAAATTTGAGCCATTTTAAATAAACTAGAGCACATAAGAAATATGGTGAGTTATGCCATACATTAAGAGCACAGAACGAGGTCAGTATATTGAGGCAATAGAGGAGATTGCCCGTCTTATACCGACAGACCGCACATCTCGCCCAGGACACCTCAATTTTGTGATATCCCTGCTACTACAGAAGGTTTACGGACCTTCTATGCGTTACGCTGACCATAATGAAGCCATCGGAGTACTTAACTGTGCTGCACTTGAACTCTATAGACGAAAAACAGCACCCTACGAAGACGAAAAGATTGCGAGCGATGGAGACATCTAGACTAGGAAAAAGTACCTGCTACCTTTTCTCTTCGAATATGTCTTAGCAACTTTGAACTAACGCTGTCTTGCAAATAGACTCTTAGCTACCACAGGTAAGTTGCTGATCTACCTATACCGGTAGACCCGTTTAGATACACTACTCCTACCCTACAGCTTGAGTTCTCGTTTGCGAGAGGCATAGCCCCAATTGTTGAAGATCAGAGTCGCGTGGGCGACGATGACTTGGTGGCTTGTAACTAAAAGGTGGGAATTGAACTGAATAATCTCCGAAGCGAAATCGGATAGATGCTTCTCTGTGTCGACATCTTCGCTCTCGTGCTTGCCGCCTAAATTCTCTCATTCTCTCAAGGGTATCCTTATAACATGTTGGCCTTGGGCTATTTGCGGTAGTCATAGCGGCGCCACCCAAGCGCTGCTTTAGGATCCCTGCAACCCCCAGGAACCCTTCACCGGCGGCATTCCGCTTGGCGACATAGAACTGGCAACGCTCATCTATCAACTTTTTCAGAATTACTGCTCGTTCGCCCTGGGACAAACCGGCATGCTGCGGAAGTGGGGCTAACTTCAAGATATGCTTACTGCGAACAAAATTTCCGGAACCAATGTAATCCCGCTTTGAGTAGTGAATAAATACACACTCACGATCCTGTCCATCTAGGCATTGATTATAAGAACAAACTCCTGGCCAGTCCTTGCAGTGTTTAACAAGCCCATGCCGTGTGGAATTAGTGGTCACATACAGAAATGCCTCCAATGCCCCCTCCTCACTGAGGACAATTTGGTCGGAGTATCGTCGACTCCAGAACTTCCCTTTCCTTCCACTGTGATAGTTAGCCCGGCGTGCAATCTCACGGGCAACATTCTCCATAAACTCATCGAGATTCCCTCGTGGCGCCCGCAGTAGTAAATGAGGATGATTGGAGAGGAAGGTATAAGCATGAATTACAACACCAAACATCTCCTGATATCTTGCCAAAACACCAAGAATCATTTGATTAAGTTCAGTAGATGGCACCAGCCAAAGACACGCGCCCTCTGTCCTAAGAGTTATCAAATGAATCAATGACGGGTCAGTATTTCTGATTGGATTTCCCATACCAAACTCAAGCGCTACTAAAACGTACTAGTAGCCAATCGGAAGGACAGGAACAGTGTTGCGCCAAAAGGTAGCTGCTACCTTTTATAGAGCATCGAAGACGAGCTGCACTGAGGGCGTTAGTCCCGAGGCAAATGTGTACTCCAATAATAGCACCTTGATCCTAAGGCTGTTATTGGCTGCCACCTTCTTCGCAACCGAAACTTCCAAATTCAGTTTCGTAACAAAAGCATTCTTCGGCACCTTACCCAGTGAAGTTTTCGCCAAATTGACTAAACGTTGCTCGCCTTTATAAGTAACGAGCACACCCTTCTTCAGCTTCCCAAACCGAGGCAGTGGCGGCGTTGAAAAGCCTCCAGCCTCATCCACTCCAACATCAATAACACCACCAGGAACATAGAATCTCAGTGAAACCCCCGTAGCCCCTGCCCCACTTCGGAGCACAACCTTTCCTTGCATTGGCAGACGCGCCTCAGGCGTATCCACTGGTTTAACAGTTTCCACGGGCTCAATAGGCACAACTGTAGGTGTCGGACTAGCGGTCGGCGTAGGAGTACCAATTGGAATAATCGTCGCAGCGGGAATCGCCGTTGGAGTAGGTCGAGGACGCACATCTACGGTCGCCTTTTGCACCTGCTTAGCTGCAGTATCAACCACTACCGCCACAACAATCTCAGCATCTTCCGATGGCGCATTGCCCAAATCGACTTGAGCAGAAAGCTGCCCCTTCTCGACCAATAAAGTCAGCGGCCCAGATGCTGTAGGTAACTCACCCAACGTAAAATTGCCGTCCCCATCACTAACCGCACTCTCCCCAGACTCAGGATTCGTGACAGTAACACCTGCAACCCCTGCCCCGGCACTGGATTTAATACTGCCGCTAATCGAGGAATTTGGCCTGCTAGTGCTAACCGTGCCACCACCACATCCAAATAACACGCCCAGTAGCAGAGCAGACAATCCAATTTGAATAATCTTCCTTGAAGTTAACCTTGGCATGCTATCCTCACTCCTCCTGCTCATCCCGCTCCGGGGCGGCAATAACCTCGTTTTCAACACCTCCAAAGGTCCCCAAAAATACCTTGGCGGGCTGACCTTTGAAGTTCGGATCCGGATTAACATCCTGGTCATACTGCGAAAGGAAGGCACGCGCTCGATCATGCATCGCATGCCCCTCCCTTAACAACCATTCCTTAATACGCTCTATGCCCTCCGGTCGAATCTTGTCATACATCGTGCGCGCATGCAGATGCGACAATCCGACAGGCTCACTTAGATTATGCTCAACAACACCTAGTAAAGAACGCAAATCATCCGAGAGAATATCAAAGCCATCCTCTGCTCGCTCAGACAATGCATAAGTGGGCGATATTAAAAGCACTCCTGAACGAGTACGCCGCACCAACCCGCAGCGCTCGAGCTCAAAAAGCACTGTCGCTGGATTCAGATCCTGACTCACCTTCTTAACAAGCCCATAAAAACTACGGCTCGAACCGTCCAATGGCAAAATCCTGGGTTTTCCTCCCGTCGCGACAAATTCCTTATCAAACTGCCACTGCCCCAATACCTTGGCGACTAGATCGTGCTGACTTGGCGACCGTTCTTGGCCAGACTGAAGCCGCAGCACCTCCTTTCGCTGCAACCCGGTCATCACACCAACCCTACTGACAGTGACTTTCTCCCCTTCTTTATTCAATTGACGCGTGGCCTCATGCACCAGCGCTGATTTCAGTGCTTCAATAATATCCTGCACACGAATCCCATATCGAACACAGAGAGCCGCCACAGGGCGCAGCAAGCTACTCAAATGTTTCAACAGCAGGACTCGATTAAACATAACGCCACAAGATCACGAGCAAGGCCAATTTGCAACAACCATACTCTGCGTGTGATTGTAACACGTTTTTACTGTTAGGCTATAATTTATAATATCATGACGATAATAGCCTATTTATATATATCTAATGCTTTCCGTAGGTTAAATAGCCCACAATTTATTTGCGTATCTCTAGCAGTTAGCGTATTCTGTGGGTATTAAACCCACACTTAATAGCGAGTCTAGCATGAAAAGTAACACCATTAAGTCCCTCTTTCTCGCATCATTGGTGATAGGCCCAAACATCGCTTACGCGGAGAGTAATCTGGCCTGTGTAACGCCTGTGCTTCCAGATGCCAGTGTCGAATTTCGCATCCTTGACCCAGAGACTGGCGCATCACAGCTCGTGGGCAACTTGATCCAGGTAGACTCATTGAACACATCCGCCGTTACCCGCCAAAAAAACGCCTTATATCTTGTCGCTCGTACGGCCGGATCAAGCAGCGATGAGCTAGTTCAAGTTAATCTGAGTACAGGTGCGCACTCTCAAGTTCCTCTGGATGTTGAAGGGATACACACTCTATACATTTCTAAGAAATCTCGATTGATGGCCTTTGTCAAAAACCCACTCTCGGGCAGCGAGGAGCTCCGCCAGGTCGACCCTAATACTGGGTCCACTATTAGAGTTAATGGAATAGAACAGTTTGACCAACCCCAACCTGGCGTAATGGCTTGGGCTAATTCCAAGGCTGTAGTTCAAGTCAGCAAAAATGCATCTGAATCCACCTTCCGCATGTTTAAGGTGCATATGAACTTAGGAAGTAGGCTTTCGCAATATAGGCTACGCTTTCGC
>JAIBBV010000033.1 GCA_019694465.1 Oligoflexia bacterium | reverse complement strand
CTCCTGCTATGCCTAGGAAATCTCGCTTCGCTTCCCTCAAAGGCGCTATCGCAATCGAAAACGGTTTCATCATCGCAGCTATCTCCTTACTCTCTTACTTCGCTATACGCTCTCTCGTTATCGCTATCCTAGGATCGCTTTGCGGCGCTACTGGCGCGGTAAATGGGGTTAAGGTAAATGGCCAGCTATCCAAGTTCATTAGCAACTCGTCAACTGCTATTTGCAGAGTGGGTGTACAAATAAACGCCACAAGCACAAACTGGGTAACAGTTTGGAACAAGACCTTCTAGGCTCTAACAATCTTTACAGATAGAAACCAGAAATTTTAACCGACAAAACTCCGGAATAGGCGAACCCGCTACCACCTGGCATCAACGGCCCACCAAATGGAGGAACTCCTTGATTTTGCGTCAAGCCCCAATCCGAAGTCCCTGCCAACGTAGTTTCAAAATAACCTATGATAGTTGGGATAGGATTGGTTGTCTCGAACATCAGGGTTAAGACTGAGCTACCAGGGGGCAATACCACATTTGTTGGAATGCTCGTGTAAGTGACATCGTAAATCCAGTAAAAGCTTACGTTCCAATCAAAGCCAAGGTTTACAACTGAAGACGGCGCAGCCAACGTAGTGAGCGGGACAACGTCACCATTCACATAATTGTTGGTAGCGTGTGTAGTATCACTGTGGACAGTTACATACGCAATATGATCAATGCCCCAAATTACTTCGAAGTTAGGCCCAGTTCCAACACCACCAACAATCAGCTCTATTGAAGTCACTTGAAAGCTTCGATTACCACTCACTGTTACAGGGAAAGCGCCACTCTGTCCGACATATGGAGCCGGCCCTGTATTATCTACTGGGAAATGTCCATAAGCGTTAATTGTCGGATTACTTCCACCCCATGTCCCCAACGTATCCCTAATCGCAGTAATCGCTGGAGTGCATGTCGCTGTCGGTGTTGGAGTTACGGTCGGTGTCGCGGTCGCAGTAGCGGTCGGGCTTACGGTCGCGGTTGCAGTCGCTGTCGCTGTTGGACTTACGGTCGCTGTAGCCGTAGCCGTTGGGGTTGGCGTCTTCTTCGGGCAAAAGCGTGAGCCAGGGTAGCGTAAGCAGTACTTTGTTAGTACTGCTGGGGAGAGGCCGGTCACTTGCGCACTAGATATTTCAGCTACAAAAATTGTCGCTACAGCTAGTACCGCCAAAAGTATTCTTTCTGCTCTGACTTTCATATCGACCCTTTCTGTCGTCCTTGGCCTCCAACCACCCGTTCCGCGTTTTACCACACTTCAAGCCCCTATCCAATCAAGTCTGTAGTGGCCCCATGGCAGGGCTTATCGACCAGCCCAGCCCTACTTATGCTGGGCTGGAGCTCACTTAGTGACGCTAAGGGTATTTGAAACAATCTCGTAAACCCCCTTTGAAATACCGGCCTGGGAGATAATTTTCTCCAGAACTTTTCGCATTCTGGCCTGACGCGCGGCATCAAGACGTGGGTAGTCCGCGAAGGCAGTAACCAAATCTCCAGAACAGTGCTGATTGAAACGATCGATCTCAAGCACCTTCTCGCCAATGAACTCATATCCAGCTCCACTGGCTACATGGAACTGCCCAAGGTTACGCGTAAAGGCTCCATACACAGCCCGAATCTTATCCGGATTCTTCATGTCGATATCTGGATGCCGCTCAAGGCAGCGAATATCAGCAAGCACATCTCTATAGGGCGAGGCACACTGCGGCGCAATACCGGCTGTTAACACCACCGGATCATGCCGCCAACGATCAAAGAAGTGCTTCAGCACCTCATCGCGCTCGCTCGACTCAGTTAAGCACAGCGCACCTAAAGCCCCAGCCACATCAGTCATGTTATGAGCGGTACGATACTGCTTAATGGCGCGTTTCAACATGTCGGCGGTCGGTGAAACTAAAAGCAGCGACAAAATAGTATTTTTTAAAGACCGCAGCCCTACATCAAGCGGCGCAAACTTGTAGGGACCATGCAGCTTCGCCGCTAACATTTCATACGTTTCTTCTAAAATCCCTCGATTGGCCGCAACCAGTGACTGCACAAAGCGTCGTCGCACCAGCGGCGCTAAAGTAAAATCAGGCTGCTCATAGCTCTGTGTAAAGACTAGCAGCGATGGTGGAGCGATTGTGAGCGCCTTAAAAGCCGCATCGGCGCGTTCGTCCGTAAGCACGGCCCTAAAGGCGCTATTCACGATCTCCGGTGAACTGCTAGCTCTCCCGGCACTTTCCTCTTCCAACATACGCCGCATCGCGCGTACTCCAAGATGATGCCCGGCCTCAAACCTATTTACAGGGTCAGAATCATGAGACAGTAAGAAAGCTAGCTCCTGATCGGTATACTGATACTCAACCACAACTGGAGCCGAAAAATTGCGTAGGAAGGACGGCACATGCCGCTCTGGCACATTTAGGCAGGTTACATTTAGAGACTCCGCGCAAAGCTCGACCACTCTTTCATCCCCCACCGGCACCGTCTCTCCCGCAAACTGTAGCGGTATGGCCTGGCCTTGCTGGTCAAGAAGAGCAAAACGAATCGGAATATGCAGCGGCAACTTCTCAGGTTGTCTAGCTGTTGGCGCGGTATGTTGCCGGAACTCCAAATTGAGCCTACTCGTTGCCTTATCGTACTTAGCGCTAATGCGCACATGCGGCGTACCCGCTTGAGAATACCATCGGCGGAACAGTTTCAGATCGCGCCCTGATACTTCCTCAATCGTGCGCACAAAGTGCTCAGTGGTGACAGCCTGCCCGTCGAAGCGACGTAAATACTCACGCACTGCGGTATTGAAAAGCTTTTCTCCCACCAGCGTTTCCATCATGCGTATGACTTCTGCGCCTTTGTCGTAAATAGTGGTGGTATAAAAATTATCAATCTGTATGTATGACTGGGGCTGAATTGGATGCGCATTCGGTCCACGGTCTTCGGGAAACTGATGCTCTCGCAGCGAACGCACCGTAACCAGGCGCTCGACCGCATGCGAACTCTGGTCGCCACAAAACTGTTGTTCACGGAATACTGTCAGGCCTTCTTTAAGCGTGATTTGAAACCAATCCCGTAACGTGACTCGATTTCCTGTATAATTGTGGAATGCCTCATGCGCCATTACGCGCTCAATGGCGTCATAGTCTCTGTCAGTAGCACACTCAGGATTGGCAAGTACCACCGACGCATTCGATATATTTAGCCCTTTATTCTCCATCGAGGCAAAATTGAAGTCGTTTGCAGCGACTACTTTGTAACTATCCAAGTCATATTCGAGGCCATATTTCTTCTCATCCCACAGCAGTGCCTTCTCCAATGAATCCAGCAAGAAGGTACAGCGTGAGATATTGCCTGGCTCACAGTAAATCTCGAGCGACACGCGCCGCCCAGACTTAGTAGTCATGGTTTTTGAAAGCTTTTCTAGGTTGCCAGCCACCAGAGCAAATAGATAGCACGGCTTGGGATACGGGTCCTTGAATGTCACCTGCTGACGCCCATCGGGAAGCACTTTCTGCTCGAGGCAATTTCCGTTTGAGAGCAGCACTGGGTAACGCACCGGATCAGCCACAATCGTAGTGGTGTAGACACTCATTACGTCGGGCCGGTCAGCAAAATAAGTAACGCGCCGAAAACCCTCAGCCTCCATCTGGGTACACAAAAGCTTTCCACTCCGATACAGCCCAAGCCCAGAAATATTAGCCTCCGGATCGAAGCGGGTTTCGATGCTTACTAAATCCTTGTCCGCTAAGCCCCTCACCCGCAGAATATCGTCAGATAGCGTGTAATCCTTGCCAGCACTCAACACTTTCCCGTTTAGCTTGACTGATACAAGCTCAATCTTCTCTCCAACTAGCTCAAGCTCAGCTCCTTTAGGTGTACTAACCTGCCGACAAACGGAGAGTTCCGCCGCGACATGCGCTAACTTGTCAGCAATTTCGAAGCGCAAAGAAACGTTGGGAATTAGGTAAGCCGGTGGTTGATAATCTGATAGATGAACGAGTTTTGGTTGCATTGGCGATTCTTTCATAGGTTTAACCTTGAGCCATTAAGTAAAACGGCGCGCGAACACTGCACGTGCTTCGCAGATACTGAAGCTTTTTCCTCTGTGCCCTCAGTGAGCTTGCTGGCCAATCAGACGGATAAACGTGTTAGCTTACTTTAATTTTAAGCACACACAACTCAGAGTTCACAGATCAAGAATGCTTAGAACTTCTCTAGAGCCTTGCTCACGTCATTAATCAGGTCGCGCTCATCCTCAATTCCCATTGAAAAACGCACCAATCCATCACTCAGTCCGTTCTTGCGCCGCACCTCAGCCGGAATCTTCTGATGGGTCATACTGGCAGGATGCTCAACTAATGACTCCACCGCACCTAAGCTCTCCGCAAGTGTAATAATATCAAACGAGCTAATGAGCTTCATAGTTTCTTCATGGCCGAGCTTGAAGTAAACCGAGATCATGCCCGCAAAGCCCTTCATCTGACGCTTGGCAATCTCATGCTGCGGATGACTTGGTAGTCCCGGGTATAGCACGCGCTCGACTTTAGGATGCTTCTCCAAGAAGGTGGCCAGCGCCATGGCATTCTTTTGCTGCTTCTCAACCCGCAACGGCAAAGTTTTAATGCCGCGCCGCATCAGGAACATGGTCATCGGATCAGCATGCAGACCCATAGCCTTTCGTGCAAAATCCATTTTCTCACGCACATCAGCGTGATTAGTCATGATCGCGCCGCCCACAATATCAGAGTGTCCTCCTATATATTTTGAACAGGAGTGCAACACTATATCGATTCCCAGCGTAAGCGGATTTTGGCAATACGGCGAGGCGAAAGTGTTATCAACCGCCGTGAGGACCTGGTACTTGCCAGCCAAATTGGCCAAAGCCTTTAGGTCATATACTGTTAATAGCGGATTAGTTGGCGACTCAATGTACAGTAGTGCAGGCTTGGTTCGTAGCGCATCTTCCACCGCGTTTAGATCGCTTAGATCTATCTGCGTGTACTGCAAGCCATACTTTTCGAAAACCTGTTTAAAAAGCCGATATGTGCCGCCGTACAGATCGGTTGGGATAATTACGCGGTCGCCGGCCTTGAATAAAAACATCAGCGCAGTCATCGCGCCTACCCCAGACGACAGCACCGTTGCAAATTTGCCAAGCTCAATTGCAGCCAGCGCTTCCTCCAAAGGGTAGTAGTTCGGATTCATCGAACGACCGTAGTCGTACTTAAACTTTCCTGGGAATTCTTGGGCGTACACCGAACACTGGTAGATTGGCTCAACTACGGCCCCGGTGATTTGATTAGGTCGCTGCCCGGCATGCACTGCCTTAGTTGCGTAGCCAAGTTCGCTAGCGTCGGTATCTCGTTTCATATACTTCTCCCATTAGCAGCCACTGATGCCTGTTCGGCAATTTCAAGCCCACGTAATCTTATAAGAGTGCGCGATAAAATGAAATCTATGCCTTGGGCGCGACAAACTCAAATATATGGGCTTTTGACGGGGTATTGGGCAATTCCAATTACATACCCAGCATTGTGCAGGGACAGGCAAGAATGAAGGAGTAGGTGGGCAGCTGTAAGGCATTTGAGTAATTTCTTAGGCAAAATTACCGCCCTTTGCCGGCTAGATTAAAAACATTTATTCGCGGAGACACGGTGACCGCAGAGAAAAAACAGAATTTGCCAAAACTCTGCAGACGCCCTCCGCGTACTCCGAGTCTCCGCGTTAATCCTTCCTTGTCCCCCATTCCCCAAATCTTTGCCAGGGCAGCAGTACACATGGATTTCAAGCGGCAGCACTTCAGACCTGCCACTTTAAGGTTAATAACTTAGTTCGCGGAGACACGGTGACCGCGGAGAAAAAATAGAATTTGCCGAAATCATAAAAGTCCGCTACGCGCTAATCCTTCCTTGTCCCCGTTCCCCAATTCAGCCCACGCTTTTGCGCTGCCTGACAAACAGACCTGCTCCTAAAAGCGCTAGGATATAGGACTTAGCTCTCAGCACTAGCGCAACTCCTAACGCCTGTGCTGGCGTAGCACCAACGCCCTGCAGAAAAAAGAAGAACGCGCCCTCCTGCAATCCAAGCCCTTGCGGAGTCAAAGGAACCGCACCCACCAACAAAATAATTGGCAGCACAACAAACAAGTCTCCCAGCGGCGCCGTTTCCCAGCCTACCACCCATCCAGCCGCTGCTGTATTTAGAACTGTGAATGTGTGGTACAGAAAGGATAACAACATGGCTTTCCCAAGTAGCGCCGGAGCGCCTTTCACCAATCGAAAACCCTCCTGGATCTTACGTAGACTTTTTACGATCGGCACTAGAAATCGCACTGACTCCATGCGCCTTAAGGGCCAGTCTGCCAGGGCACAATATGTCAGCACCACCAGGCCGGCCCCAATAATCAAAACGGCCAGCTTTATTTCCAATGTCACCAGCGACACAAACCACATCGTGGCAGCTGCCAATACCAACATGGCCACCAGCCCGGTGTAGCGCTCCAAAATTGTGGCTGCTGCGGCTTCATGCTGGCCGACTTTCTTACCAACATAGTAACTACGCACCACATCGCCGCCCAAATATGATGGCATCAACAAATTCACAAAATAGCCAATTAGATATAGCCCGAATAAGTGCGCGATTGCGACTCGATCGCCTAAGTGTTCAAGAAATAATCCCCACTTAAGCGCACTGATATATATAAGTAGCGCTGAAACCAGCATCAAATAGGACAGCGACCAGGGTGTGAGCTGCGACAATGTAGCCCAAAGCTCGCGAATGTCGGCTAAAAAGCATAAAGTCGCAAGTGCTGCGATAGCCAGCGCGTACTTGACGAATTTCAGCGTCACTGCAGCATCTCCAACTCAGCAATCGACCAATCAAAAAATTGCTGACTTCCCATCTGCGTCAGCCTTACACGTCGCACTAGCGCCGGCTCAAAGGCAAATAACATCGAGCTGCCATGCTCACGCAAGTAACGCACCTGAGCGTAATCGCCCTCGCCCAATATGGTACGACGAGTACCATCATTCAATTCAATATCCATCAACAGCTCGGTTGGCTCATCATGTGTCCACTCGCCAAGCTCGTACCTCACGCCTCTTAGTTTCATCGGCACTTCAAAGTTCACTACAAAGGTCATGCCGGGCACCTGTGGTCGTGCACTGCCCCAACGCGTTCCAGGAATGCCATCCAAGGCCTTGCCAGCATCGAGCGGATTGTCACTCGCTGATGCTACAGCCTGTGTGGCGCGAACGGGCTGCAAGCCCAGAGAGACAGGTTGCAAATTTATAAGCACCTTGTACCCTGACAGGTTGTGCTCCTCATAGCGAATTCCCTGCACATCCAAAGCGCGTTTCACAATACGCGCCTCGCCTGGGACTAAAACTAGAGGCAAGTATTCGCGACCTATGCGCTGAGCGTCTTGCTCGTAGGCTGGGATACGCACAGTCTCTGGTTGCTTGAAGATTGAGAAGCGTACTTTTTCTTCTGTTTCAAAGGCCAAACGGTAGCCAATCCAATAATTGGCTCGCACTAGCTCAATTTTTCGATCCAGTAAAAACTTGTTAAGCTCAGAATGATTTTTTGAAACCCGCTCACCCTTAAAAATTACTGGCTCACCCGGTAGCGCTCTTCCCCCCAGATAGGTTGATGCCAAATTGATTACCAATAAGCCAACACAGCTAGCTACACCCAAGGCCCGATTAAGTGAATAGGCACTTAGCACTCCAAAAGCCGAAAGAATTGAAAGTGGAATGTAGAGCGGTAGCAAATAGCGCGGCGATTCTACCAGAAAACCAAATGAGCTCATGCAAAAGATTCCTAGAACGATAGGAATCATCAGGATTAAAAGCTCAATCGGCGCGCCCTTATCAATGCGCAGCATAAAAAGCTGACGAAGCTGATACCTGCGCCTATGCAAAACCAGGAGCAGTAAATAGGCCGTTAAACCAGATACAATCGGCGTGGCTCCCAAAAACACGTCCTCGGTGTGCCACTGCCGACGTGCGCCAATAATCATGGGCAACGCCGACTTTACAAGCCCTTCTACGTGCTCCAGCATGTCAGCGCTACGGGCACGTTGAACTACCTCAAAGGACACAAAATTATTCAAAAGATTGTGGAACCAAAACGGAAAACCACCGACTACAAAAGCCGCCAGTGCTGCTCCAGCATGTTGTGAGATCTGTCGCCCTCGTTCAGCCCAAGTTTTGAAAGGACGCTGAAGAAAGGCGCAGCCCATAAAAAAGACTAGCGGCAAGGCAAAGTATACGATTTGGTTGTTCACCCACCAACCAAGACCAAGCAAGGCAGCCACAATTGAAGTATGCCTCAGCCATGGAGAATCTAAGCGTAGCCAACGCACTCCGCATATAAGCGCTAGCGACCCGATACACAGGATTTCCATGTATCCGCCGCGCGCCATCCCACTCCACACCACCAGCATTTGTGGTGGCAGCGCGACAAACAGGGCCGCAAGCCGCGCTGCGCCACGGCTGCCGAATTCAACGCCCAACTGATAGACCAGTAACACTAGCAACAATGAACAGCTTAGCGGCACAGCTTTTAAAGCCAAAGAAGATGCGCCCACGATAAGGAACAACACTGCCGCGAACAGCGCCTCCAGGCTGCCCATGTAGTGTTGGCCATAGAAAAAAGCCGGCAGGTCCTTAAACGCAGCAATGTGCTGGGCCATTAATCCAACGATAGCCTCATCGCTATCGACTACGAATTGATTGGCTCCCCAAAAATCAATTCGTACAGCTAGGCCCAATAGCAGGCATACGCCTAGAAACTTCCAGTCTTGGCGAAGATCAAATGGCGCAACAGAAATTAGCCCCCTGCTACTTTCACCCGGCATGCGGCAACACCTCAACCCAATGCAGCAAAACGTTCATAAGCATCCAAGGTGCGACGTCCTGTCTTCTCCCACGTGAATTCACGCGCGCGTTCGGGTCCGCGTGCACGAAAGACAGCCGCACGGTCGGGATTATGCAACAGGGCAAAAAGCTCTCGCCCTGCGCTTGCAGCATCGGTGGGGTCGAACATGACGGCAGCCTCTCCGATTACCTCTGGCATACTGGACGTATTGGAACTCAGTACCGGCACCCCGGCCGCCATGGCCTCTAGCGGTGGAAAGCCAAAGCCCTCATACAAGCTAGGGAAAAAGAATACCGAGCTGATCGCATAAAGTTGCAGAAGATCCTCATCCGACACGAATCCCGGCCGCACTACAAAATCGCTTAGAGCATGCTTTTCGATCAGACTGGTCAATTTAGGATACTCACGATCTTTTTGAATATTGCCGGCCATTACAAGCACTGGCAAGGCCAGCCCTGCCTCGCGTGCCCTACCCCAGGCTTCAGCAAACCCACCGATTAAAGTCGGCATATTTTTGCGTTGATCAATTCCGCCCACGTATAAAACCAGTGGATTATCACTTGGGATTCCAAGTCGCGCGCGCAGCTGTGCCTGACTCCCCACCAAACGCGCATTGAAGAAACGCTGATCGACACCCAGTGGTGTTACCACAATTCTGTCGGCAGGAATGTTAAGAATGCGCTCGACATCACGCGCAGTATTCTCACTAATCGCCAGAATCAGGGCAGCATTCTGGATAGCGCGCCGTTCCAAAAAGCGCGCAAAGGTAAATCTCCATCCAGGTCGGTCAGCACGATATAGATCCTCAAGTACCAGCGGTATGAGATCCAATACTGTCAGGATGTAGCGCTTTGGGCTCCACGCCGGAGCATCCATGTGCGCAGGAAAGTGCACCACATCAAATTCACGAAATTTTCCACGCCCAAGGCGCAGCGGATATACTAGCTGCTGCGACAAGGTGCGCCGAAATGCTGGTAAGCAATCGATAAATCGAGTTACAAGACTAGCCTCACGCAGCGTAGCTTGATTAAAAGAGCCCAGCCGAACTGGCAGAACCTGCTGCCGATTGAAGTAATTGTAAAGCTCAGCCACGTAACGCCCGATGCCGCGCTGGGCGTGATTCTTAAAGCTCGGGTCAAGCGCGCTGGTGTCAAAACCTACACTGAGCATGATTGCACCTCAGGGGACTGCGCGCCGCGTAGCTACGCGCGTTTCCCGGCTAAATAATTCCGCTACCCGCTTCTGGAAGACATCGAAAGAAAGTTGCCCCACTCGCTCACGCCCCGCTGCGATCAAGCGCTGGCGTAAAGCAGAGTCACGGCACACATCAAAGAGCACTTCGGCAATCTGTGGATGACGCTTCTCGCGCAACAAAACGCCCGCTGTTCCAACTGTGTCTGGCAAAGCTGTCGAGGCATAAGCAACCACCGGCAAATCGAAGAACATCGCCTCAATGATGGGCAAACAAAATCCCTCGTGCTCGCTCATACAGAGATAGGCGTGACTGGCCTGATAAAAAGCTTTGACCTCGCCATCATCGCGCTGGCCGGTAAAGCAAACAGCATCATCTAGCCCCAGTTCATGCACCAGGCGCTTCAAGCCGAATGAGTATAGCTCTGTGTCTATATCAATGCCGATTAACCAAAGCTTAGAAGCCTGATGTACATACTTTTTCAAAAAGTAAAACGAGCGGATCACATCTTCTATGCACTTGTTAGGAGCCAAACGCCCTACATGCAAAATATGAAAGCTAGGATCAGACCGTAGCAACGACAGAATCCCAGGATTCGCCGGAACGCTCCACTTTTGAGGATCGATTGGAAGCTCCAGCACCTGCGCTGGGTGCCCCAAGCCAGCCAGCTCTTGCGCGTTAAAACGCGAGTCGGCAATTAATCTATCAGTGATCGCGCATAATTCCGGAAGTTCACGCACACCGCGCTCTATGTCATGCGCAATGCGTGGATTGGTAGACGCGAACCAGTGTGCCGGTGTTAGGTTGTGGTGAATAAGGCTGCGTCGGGCAGATCTGAAACTTCGATACAGCTCATTTAGCGGCGATCCCAAAGAATAATGCAGCAAGACCTCGCCCGAGAAATCAGGCGAAAGAGTCTGATAGGGCTGTGTCAGTCCCTTGTATTTGGGATGGGTATTGATACAAAAGATTTCACTATTATATCCCAGTTCGCGAAAGCAGCGCTGTAAGCCTATTACTTCACCCGAAATGGCGTCGCCGTAACTAAGCGTATGCACTAATTGGTGTAATTCCATCGGCGCCTAACCTATAACATCTCGGCAAAACTTTCATGGTAGCGAGAATACAGTATATTCCCCAGCGCCAGCATGCCAAGCGCCCAAAGGCCAAGATAGCCAATAGTCTCCATATTAGGGATGGTGCCATCCAAAATCAGCTGCTGATAACTACGTACAAATAGAGCTAATGGGTTCAGGTCGAGAGTAAAGCGCCAGCGCTCAGGGACCGACTCGACTGGATACACAACTGGGCACAAGAAAAAGAGCAAAGTCAGAGCATTTGCAAGTAGGTGTTGAACATCTCGAAAGCGCACATTGAGTGTCGACGTCGCAAGAGTCACACCGAAAACAAACAGACATTGCAATATGATCGCCAGCGGAATCAGTAGCATGGTTAAGTGGAACTCAAGTCCGGCTAGCCATACAAACACAAACAGCAGCGGCAAAGAGAGCACAAAGTTGACCATAGTGGTAAGCACAGCCACTAGCGGCAAGATTAGGGCTGGGAACATGGACTTTGTAATTAAGTGCCCACTAGCAACTATCGCATTAGTCCCTTCCAGCAAGGCGCTCGACAACCAAATCCACGGCAACAGTCCACAGAATAGAAAAATTGTGTAGTTTGGCACTCCGTTAAAACGGATGTAGTGCCGGAACACCAAGGTGTACACCAGCATTAAACAAAGCGGGTTTAGAAAGGACCACAAGAAGCCAAGCACCGAGCCGCGGTAGCGAATCGAAAGATGACGCACCACTAGCGCGCTGATCAGCGCACGATAGCGAGAGATATGGCGCAAATTCTCAAACATTTCCTAAGACGCCTTGCTTGACCTTAAATCAACACCATCTACTTCCCAGCGATGTGGTGGCAGTGTTACCCCCACCATCTTCATGGGCGAACGCACAACGAATGAAACTACATGCTTGTGATAATCGTAGGGGTAACCATCAGAGCGATGCACAGCCACATCTATACTATACGAGCCTTCGAGCAGACCTAGTCGGTCGATGCAAAAGCGCACAGTGCCCTTTTGTCGTAGGTTCGGCACTGTCAGGCGCTCAATGTCAGTATTCGATCCATGTACTACCACGCCGTCGCTACGATTGATGCCAATCCCAAAGACGACATCCTTTAAATTCTCGTGACGCACATAGTCAAACTCTAGCGAAACCCGATCCTCTGGATGCAGTAACAAGCGCACTGCCCCATCGCGATCTACTAGTCGCACAGCAGCGATCTCCACTTCACGGCTACCCCAGCGCGAAGCTTCAACTTTGTGTTCGTTCGTGTCAGTGGCTGGCTGAGCGACGCTAGACTCTTCCTTATCGGCGCTCTGGAATAACTCAGCTTCCTCGCCTCGCTCCAAAAAGGAGCGATATTGATCGATTACGCGCCGCGGCTCGCCGCGATCCTTGATGCGTCCTTCATGTAACCAAATGGCCTCGTCACACCAACGCTCCACGGCATCTAAGTCATGCGTAACAAGTAGCAGAGTTTTCCCCTGCATGCGCAAATCAGCGATTCGATCTTTGCACTTTGCTACGAAGGCCGCATCACCAACTGCCAGCACTTCATCCACGATTAGCACATCTGGATCCGTGTGCACTGCCAGCGAGAACCCAAGCCGCATGAACATGCCTGAAGAATAGGTACGGACCGGATCATCAATCACATGCTCAAGTTCAGCGAACTTAACGATCTCATCAAAGCGTTGATCAATTTGGGCCTTTGTCAGGCCGTGGATTACACCACCAAGGTACAAGTTCTCGCGCCCCGAGAAGTCGGGATGAAAGCCAGCCCCCAATTCAATTAGCGCTGCCACCTTCCCATGCACCTGCACCCGCCCGGCATCGGCTTTATAGATACCGCTGATTAGCTTTAGCAGCGTCGACTTGCCGGAACCGTTTCGACCAATTATTCCAACAGAGGCCCCTTGTGGGATTCTAACCGTTACGTTCTCAACAGCACGCGTGACCTCACGGGCCTGGCCTTCGCCGCCAAATGCCCAGCGCAATAAGGAAGTTTTTAGGGTCGTGTACCCTCCCTTTAATGTCTGGCGCCGAAAGGCCTTTGAAATATCTACCAACTCAAGCGCGTACTTAGGCGCTGCCTTGGTAGAACCGGCAACGTCGTGAGTATCGGTGGCCTGAGTCTGCATCTAACTGCCCTGCCCTTCCATTACATAAATGTCGGGAAGATTTCTGTAGCGCCCAGCATCATCCATGCCATAGCCAACAAACCATTCTGGCCCGCTATACTCAAATCCAACCCAATCTGGGCGCTGTGCGTGCAAGCTTGGCAAGATGCGCTGAATCAACACACATGTTTTAACTTCTCGTGCGCCCGCTGCCTTAAGTCTTGGTGAGAGAATGCTAAGAGTCTTTCCCGAGTCGCAGACATCATCAACTATGACTACAGTGCGCCCATTTACTTCGAGTCCTGCGTCGAAAATTTCGCCTATCTCAAGCGCAACTGCGTTCTTGCCCTTCTCATATACGCTGGCACGCAGAGGGGCTATGTCTACCGAGCACTCCATTTCACGTACCAAATCAGAGAAGAAAAATATTCCACCCCGCAACACAGGCACCATCACCACGTCTAAGTCAGAGCTTGCAGTGCCACTCCAGGCAGCAATCTCAGCGCCAAGTTTTTTTACACAGCCAGCTATTTGTTGCCGGTTATACACGAGCCGGTAATGTGGAGGGATCATATCTAAGTATAAAGGGCTGAAATTATTGAGCAACTTTCTATCACTGGGCGCCCATGCTACTATAGGCAATAAGGAATATCAAAAGCCTTTGAGGGGCAGGAACAAGTGAAGAAATCCAAGCTTAGCCCATGGGTATACTTGATTGTAGCGCTGCTTAGCCTGTGCGGCTGTGATGACCCCAAGAGCTCTCAGGCCGTTGATGATCTTAAGCGTAGCGTCAAGGAAATACAGGACTCTGTGACCGGTAGCATCGCCCCGGCAGCGCGTGAAGTGCAGAACTTGGCGAGCGGCGAGGTCGATAAACTCTTCAGCATCGAATACAAGGTCGTTCAAATTCCTGACAATGCGCCTGCCAATACACTTGAGGTTACCCTAGCGCAGCTAGGAGCAGATCGCTGGGAATGCTTTAGTATATTGGAACGCGCAGGGGCGACTGTGATTTCATGCCACCGTCGACCGACAAGTTATTTACGCTGGGTACTTAAATTCTTCCCCATTCCACTACCATAGAGTATGCAGCGGCTAATCCGTCTCATATCTACTGCCCTACTCTTTGCAAGCCTAGTTGCCTGCGCCCCTCAGCGCAAATTGCTGCCACCCGGCGAGATTCCAAAGCCCCGTTTTGTTTCGGCCGCCGACGAACAATATGGGCATGAGGTTCTGAGCGAGTTAAGCCAGCAGTTCGAGCTCGATCGTGATGATGCACGGGTAATGCGGGTGCGAGATGTCGTGCAGCGCCTGACCTCCGCCGCTAAAGCCAATCAGGATCCGTGGCATGTTTATGTGTTTAACGACCCTGATTTTCGCAACGCTGCGGCGACTAGAGGCAATTACATATTCGTGTGGAGCGCCATCCTAGACGATGTGCACGATGATGATGAGTTAGCGACAATTCTGGCGCACGAGATTGGGCACGTTCTTGCTGGTCACACAGAGCCAAGCCCAGCCGAGGAAACGCGCCAAATGTTGGCTGGCATTGCAGGCTCAGCTACCGGCCAAGTGATAGGCGCAACTGGGCATGCCGGGATAATAGCTGATCTGGCTGAAATGGCGGTAAAATTATCGATGCAAGCGCTGCTAGTTAATCCGGAATTGCAGGCCAAAGAGTTAGAGGCCGATCAGATTGGATTATTTCTTATGACCGATGCTGGCTACGATCCAGAGCGCGCGGTCGGATTCTGGAAACGCGTCCAAGATAATCCGAACTACAGCGGCATGCCGCTACAGTTCCTGTCCTCTCACCCTTCATCTAGCGAACGCTACCAAGCTCTTGAAAAATTGATGGCGCAAGCCAAGCTGCGCCGCTACAGTGCGCCCTCACAAGATAAGCAAAGCCACTCCAGAGCGGAGAAGGTCTCGCGCTTGAGAGATGACACAAGACAGGCGCCCAGGCGCGTGTTGCATGAGACTTGGATTGTGGTTGAAGATTCAACGACTGTTTTTGATGCGCCCGATTCGGCCAGCAAGCCTACCACTCGCTTAGGCGCAGGAACGCGGGTTGAAGTTTCCTCACAGCAAGGTGACTGGCTTAAAATCTCTTCCCCCTACCAGGGCTTTGTGAAAAGCGTAGACCTATCGCCCTTCATGCAAGGCCGAGATCCAGCCGGATTTGCCGAGTAGACCCTGTAAGTTGCCGTAAATACTTCGTAATATTAGTAGGTTAGCTATTATAACTATCAGACTCCAACCCTAAAGCCAGGCCATAAAGTACCGATAATATATACGTGTAAGGCATTAGAGGATTTCTCCTATACGGTACCCGTGCGCGCGCCCTCGCAGGCAACGCCGGTGAGACCGCCCCCAAGGAGTGGAGTAGTATATGGACGTCAAGGATGTTCGCGACGCAGTTAAGGATGTTTCTGCCGATACCAATAAACCGTCGCAATTCCTAAAACGCGCTGCAGAGGCACTCAAATCATCTCGTGTTGAGGTGACAGATACTGCTGTGCGCATGCAAGCATCTCCTCCTAAGCGAGATGGCGCTGGCTCTTCGGAAGCACGTTCGCGGGCCAATGCGGCGATTAGCGTTATCAATCTTGCTGAAGAAGCAACCTCAGAAATTGAGAAGCTCGTAAGCAGCATTAGCGGAATCGTGGAGCAAGCTGACAGTCCCAAGATCAGCGAGCAACGCCGCGGCGTCTTAGAGCAAGAGGCAAACCAGCTTGTGGGCGAGATTCGTCGCCGCGCTCAATCAGCAGATGCTGATGGCAAAAAGCCACTGGCGGGTGACAAAGTATCAGTCGAGTTTGAAAAGAGCTTCGCAAAAACACTCGAAATTGTTCTTCCCGATAGCGCCAAAGAGGCTTTTGGAATTGGCGAAATCCGCTTCTCACGCAAAGACGCAATAGTTCAGACGCGTAATGTGATTGCACAAGCTCGTGAACGTCTTGAGCAGTTGAAGGACGCCGTCAAAGAATCAAAAGAAAGTGTTCGTAGCTCGGTAGGCGAAATCGAAGTCGCGATTGCCAACACCGAGGCTTCTGGAGCTTCCATTCGTGACGTAGACGCAGCACTACAGTTGGCGGCCAATACGCGCATCGGAATCGGGCGAGATCCACAGGGAGCGCTGAGCTCAGTTGGCAATTTACAAAAAACTGCCCTTGAGTTGCTCAAGTAGCAGGACATTATAGTAGCGCTTTTCCAGAATACACCTCTATCTCGGAACCTTCGGCAAGATAGGCCGAGCTGTATGGCACGGATAAATATTTAGCAAACTGCTCGCCGTATGTCCGTGCTAATTGCGCATTAAGAATTACTTTAGGGTTTGTCCAGGCGCGCCACGGCCGATGCGTCACTTGATATTCAGTGGTAGCGCCTGAACGCGCCCGGCAATAACCCCAATAGTGCTCAAAAATAAACTCAGCCTCACTCCCTGCCGCCAGCGCGGTTGGCTCCCCCTGCACAGCAGCACTCACGCTCTGCCACACACCGTCAGCGCGCCAAGAGTACGCAATTTCAAGGTTTTGGCCGCTCACATTTCGCTGATGGGACATAGGGACGCAATAATAGTTCTCGTTATAGGCGGCCCGCGCGACTAATGCGATTGCAGCGCGCGGCACCAACTCCTTTATGAACACTACCCCTCGACGGACTTGGCCCGCCACACTGCAGCGCACGTAAAAGCGCAGGTTAATTTCTTCAAAATTTACATGCCACGGCACACGCAGCCCCCGTACACGCGTGTTCAAGAATCGAAAGGCCACCAGACTAACCAGGGTCTTGCCATTAAAATAATCCAATTCCAAACCGCTTGGCAGATAGGGCAAAAGCAGTTCTGGCTGAACTTGATAGTTCAGAACAAGCAGGTCACGCCATTCAGCTGTTAAAAAAGGAGCGCTCATGGAATCGACACTAATTTGAACTATTTGGACTATTAAAAGCCTGCCCGCAGTCAAGCGCAAAGAGCCAGTCTTGGCAGCCGTACTGTTAGACTGTACAGGAAAACTCGGGTTGCCACTATATTTTGCCACCCACTTTCCGGTCATCAAGTGGACCTTCGCAACCCAGTATGGCAATCTACTGCGAGGAAATAAATTAAACGTAGCCTATGTTCGCTTCTTTGCAATCGAAACTCGACGCAGCCTTTAAGAAGATTAGAGGACGTGGCGTATTGGGGCCAGCGGAAATTGAAGCCACGATGCGTGAAGTGCGCATGGCGCTACTTGAGGCGGATGTAAATTTCAAGGTTGCCAAGGAATTCTGCGATCAAGTCGCTCAGAAGGCGCAGGGCGAGGAAGTCCTAAAAAGTCTTTCGCCTGACCAAATGATCATTAAGCTCGTGCACGAGCAGCTGGTAGCCACTATGGGCAACGCTGCTAGCGAGTTAAATTTGAAAGTGGCGCCCCCGGCCATCATTATGCTAGTCGGACTGCAAGGATCTGGTAAGACCACTAGTGCTGGCAAACTTGGGCGGTACCTGAAGGAGACGCTTAAGCGCATGCCACTGCTTGTGCCAGCTGACGTCTATCGTCCAGCCGCGATTGAGCAGCTTAAAACATTAGGAAAGCAACTTAAGCTTGAAGTTTTTGATTCGCAGGCAGACCAGGACCCAGTAGACATTGCAACACGTGCAGTCGAGTTTGCTAAGCAACGTGGCTACGACACTGTAATCATCGATACCGCTGGGCGACTGCAAATTGACCACGAGCTGATGCATGAGTTACAGGAAATTTCTGACACAGTGCAGCCGCACGAAATAATCTTGGTGGCCGACTGCATGACTGGCCAAGAAGCAGTCAATATAGCCCAGGGCTTCGATCAAGCGCTTGAGATTGACGGACTAATTCTTACAAAGCTGGATGGCGATGCGCGTGGTGGCGCTGCGCTTTCGATGCGTGCGGTGACACAAAAGCCTATAAAATTCATCGGCGTGGGAGAAAAGCTGGATGCGCTAGAGGTTTTTCACCCCGAGCGCATGGCTTCTCGTATTCTGGGAATGGGCGATGTGCTTACTCTAATCGAGAAAGCTGCACAGGAGACGAATGTCGAAGACTCGCTCGCCCTGCACAAGAAAATTAAAAAAGGTGAACTGTCGTTAGAAGATTTTCTAAATCAAATGCGCATGGTCAAGCGCATGGGAAACTTAACTTCCCTCGCGGGTATGATTCCCGGTATGGAGAAGCTGGTAAAGAATGTAAATCCAGACGATGTGGACCGCGAACTAAAGCACGTTGAGGCAATAATTTTATCGATGACGCCCCAAGAAAGACGCCAACCCGCAATTATCAATGGTAGTCGAAGGCGCCGCATCGCTGTCGGTTCTGGCACTAAAGTGGAAGATGTGAATCGCCTACTGAAGCAGTTCCTTGAGATGAAACAAGTGATGCATAAGATCTCAAAAATGGGACTAGGCGGAATGATGAACATGTTCGGCAAGGGCATTGGCGGCATGCTAAAGCCACGTTAAAGGTAGGGCCATCAATTTCGTAAACCTGGCCGCTTTGGGCTACTTGGAGTGCAGCGCAGGGATCTGCTAGGCAAAAGTAAATGGGCTGGTACTGGTAACAATGCGAAGCAATCAGCATCAATTTGTTACGCGCCAGTAATGACCACCGGCTAGGAGATAGCTGTATGCATCATAGTGGTTGATCTGAAGCGGACGGTCCTATCGCGTGTTAGGAGACCTACCAGCTAAGAATCGCACCAAGTCTGCTGGCTCCCTTAAGATCATAGCTACCCGCTGAGCTGGTCGGGTTCTAGTACCTAAGCGTTCAGCTGGGTAGCCATCAACAGTTACCGAGCTAGCTGGCAAGGTCCCCAGCTTTTCAAAATCCGCTGGCCCCAATCGTTGACCATCTACACGTTCGAAGTAAGCCTCATACCGGACGCGTGGTGAAACTAGGTCAGTTCTGACTGCGGCAATCGTAATCTTAAGTCCACTTTCTCGATGAGCAAAATCATAAACACGGGTGTTTGCTCTCTGTTTCTGGATGGATTCCATAACTTCTTCTGATAGCACTCGGCGTTGGGCCGCCAAAAGTTCTGCATCACTACCGGCAATGTTTAGCCACAATGCGTGCGTGAAAGGAGTAGATCTTGCTCCTAAGTAGTCATAGAAAGTACCTGCACGTGGTGTAATATTAACAGGGCCAAGGGCTGCCTGCAGCAGTTGCTCTGTTTTGTCCATCTCCCCGAGCACCTGCGCTGCTAACTCTCGAACTTTGGTCTCCGCCTGAACAATCAGTCTCTCGACGGCTGCAGCCCTATCTGCAGCGAGAGCCGCCTGTGTGGCTCTAGTTGCTTCAGCCAGAGCCTCTTCTGTAGCAATGCGTGCATGATTTTCAATCACATTACTTGTTCCGGTAAGCATGCTCGCTATAACCGTGTCGAAGTGTCTTGGGGAGAATCCTTTAATTAGAACATCTCCCAGCATGATACTTTCACCCTCATCAGCGAAATCCCTTTGCAAAGGAGTGCCACCAGAAAGGGTATGTGTTGCCCGCTCCAAGGCTGGGAATATGCTTGCCATTTCTGCACCAACCAAAGGGTGGTGAAACTTTTCTGCGGGCAAATGCACGTACATGGCTGTGCCTATCCGCAGCATGCCAATAACTAGGCCAGTTTCTGTGTGACGCACGAAGCGGAGATGGTCAGGGTTTATCTCCAAGGCAGACAGTGACTTTGCGACATCGGCCTTTATTTCGAATGGGGTATCTTCGAATCCATGTCTGGCTACTAGCCGCTCCAAAGCTGCAGACTTGTCTCGTAGCTCCAGGAGGGTAAGGGCGGTAGTGGCAGCCTTGCTTAAAATGTTGATGCCTTTCACTCCAGGTGGGAATTCTTCGAGTGCGCTAATCGCCAATTGAATGGTCTCGGCGCCTGTATCGCGGTCCGCAGCAATTACTTTGGCCGAGGCACTGGAAGGATCTGTGCTGGGATGAGGATGAACTACACCGCGGATAGCTCGAATTGACCAATCTTCTTCTGCGGTACCGTCGACTAGTTCCATTAATGGGAGCGCCAAAGTAAAGGCCTGTGAAGCACTGTAAGGCATTTTTACAATTTCACGAGAGATTACTAAGCCTGAGGAAAGAAAGGGGTTGGCTCCACCGGAAATGGTTCCATCATCGTTGCGCTGCTGCTTGTAATAATAGGAGCGCGTAGGTCCCTCTACAAGCAAAGCGACTGGTTCTTCATTTTTTACGCGAGTTAGCGCTGCGATGCAGAAGGCGAGTTTTTCTTGAGTACTGGCGGTAGCAGCAACCCCGGCTGCCCGATTGTAGCCTGCCAGTGCAAGACTAAAGTCACGAAGTTCAGGATCGCGGGTAGCGAGAGGGCCAAAGCGCTCGGCCTCGCCAAGCAGAGCCGGCAAGTCTCTGTCGGAGACTCTTGCCAGCGACATTTGAAATTCGGTCTTAGAAATTGAGGTCCAGAGGGATATGGCACTACTTGGAGCGGGGCTCGTTGACATAAGAAACACGCCTACATTCAGTCAGTTTGAAAACACCCACCACAGGCATAAGCCAACCTAACCAGAACTAGACGACCCCATCCTCATTATGGGCCCCAATTGGTACCGGGTAGCATTTATTTAGCGGCTCTGGTCCGTTAGCTCTCCGCCCCGCTTAGTACCACCTGCCTTCAGTGGTTTATGTCGCTTTTCCCTGGATTAGCAACGACTATTGCCTGCCCTATTTCGCCCCTCCCCCTCAACAGCTGCCCCCAAACCCCCTGGCCTCACCCATCCCACCCAATTTCATCTCTTTCCTCAACCCCTAGATACACTTCTACCATCTGAGTGCCTCGCTTCAGTCAATAAACTCCTATAATGCGGTAGCTAATGGAGGTAAGTAGGGCCGTATGGCGCCAACTGGCCAGGGAGGAAACATATTCCCAGCCTTCATCTCTATGTAACACATTCGGCATAGCTCGCAGAACATCCTCCGCGCCTGGATAAACTCCATCCTCAGTTGCCTGATGCTCGTATAGATAAACATCCTTCTTTCACGCTTCTTTGGCACATGCGGGGTCATAACAGCTTGGCGCCTGAGAGTTTTCACCCCAAGCGGACCGAAGCCTGCCTTCTTACGAGTGTTGCGTGCTTCAACTTCCCTGTCCGCAACCCGCTGAGCAATCTTTCTGTTCACTAGCGCTATCTCCGCCTCATCCTTAATGCCGAATGCCCTCATCCATGCATTGGGTGAATATTCTAGTCTATGTTTCAGTTTTGCAGAGCTTCTCAGCTTACCTGCTATCGACCTGTCCATAGATTCACTCATTGCTCTGCTCGGAAGCCGCCCTATACTAGGTAGCTGCACCCACGGAACCTCCCGGCTAACAATATAGTCAATTCTACAAGCAGCCTTACTAAAACACCCCCACGTCGACACACCAGGATACTCCTCTATGCTATCAACAAGGTGAGCATGTGATGGGTTCCCGTAAATATAAGCAATCTTCTCAATCGCTGCCTCAAGATCGCCAATTTCCATAACTACTGGGTCTCCCTCCCACATCCGTAGGTAGTCCTCTCCTAGCAGCCGCTTAATAGCCTCTGTCAGCTTCTTTTGTATTTCTTGATAAAAGTCGATGCAGTCCTGCGTATCGTATGGCACAACCAACATGTGCACATGATTTCCCATCCACACGACGTGGCAAAGCTCCACACGAAACTGCCTTTGAACTCTCGCCATTGTACCCTCAAGCAGAACGCGCAGCGTCTCTGTCGGGACAAACGGCAAACCCGTCCTAACTCGGAGGATTATTTCGTACGGTCGCTTGGCTCTAATGAATCGTCTTGTCCTACTCATTCGCTATTTAAATCGCGAATTTTGAGCAGGTGTTGATTTACTAAGTCTCGACAAAGGGGTTCAAGAATCCCTCCTCAACATAACACAAAGGCAATACTCGGATTCTAGAGCTACCTTGCACCAATGTGTGTGTGCACCAATGTGTGTGTTTAGAGCTACCTTGCACCAATGTGTGTGTGTGTTTGTGTGTTATTTTTTCTTAGCTTTTGATTTTGATTTGGAAGAGTCCAGGCCATGCTTTTTCTTAGCCGGATCGTCCGAACAACTTACCTTTTCACCATCCTGCTTGCACTTATCTTTACCAAAGCCACCAGCAGTTAAGGTATCGGTGCTATCGATATTGAGAATATCTTTTCCATTTTGACCTCGCAGCTGGTCAACACCATCTCCTCCCGTAAGTTTATCGTTGCCATTTCCACCATTCAGCACGTCATCACCAGCGCCACCATCAAGCACATCGTTGCCATTACCACCATTCAAGGTGTCGTTGCCGTCGTCACCAAAAAGTTGATCCTTTCCATTTTTACCCGAGATCGTGTCATTTCCAGCACCGCCGCGCAGCACGTCCTTGCCATTGCCACCAGTGATAGTATCATCACCATCACCTCCATCGACACTAATACTTAAACCAGAAAGACCTTTGCCAATCGAAATTACGTTACTTAGCGGTCCACCAGACACTACAATTGAATCTAAATCAGATTTCCTCAGTGCTCCACTCTGCGGCGCCGATCCATTGATTAATATGTTGCCATCTTCATCAACACTAAGCGCAATCGCATCATCAGCATCACTCGCAATACTCAAAACTCGCGCTGCAACAGAGTCAGTCACGGCCGCCAACGACATGCCAGGCAACATGACACCAGAAACTAGGAGAGCGCAAAAAATTCGCTTCATATTCCAATCCTTTCAGAGCCTTATCAGCACGGTAGAATTATAATCTACAAGCACTTGAACTTATTGCAAAAAGCATACCCGCCCAGCCCCAGGGGTGTGCTTAGCACGTTACCAACCCCTAAAATGCCTCTTACAGGTCCCACCACAACTTATTCTTTCGATAGTCGCTGCTAGTCAAAAAGTTTGCGACATTAGTACTCTGCGTCTTTGTAGGCATCTAATTAATGAAAGCGCTTTTTAATTCCTGGTGGCCACTCTCTTGCAGTTGGCTGCTAATGTCCTTCGAGCTCCCTCTCATTGTCTGGCTTACAAGCTCATTCCCTAATGCTGAGCTCGGGATCGCCGCATTCGCAGGCTTGGCCACCCCTGTAGCATTCTTCATCGAAGCTCCAATCCTCTCATTCCTAGGCGCCTCAACTACACTTAGTCGCGACAAGCAATCATACACCATAGGCTGGCAGCAAATGATGCGCTGGGGACTTCTACTAACACTGGCACACCTATGCGCATGCATCGGACCTGGATTTAATTTTGTGTACGATGTCCTACTTCATGGGCCAAGCAATTTGCGCGAAGATACACGAATCGCTTTGCTTGTGTTCACCCCCTTCACCTGGAGCGTTGGCTATCGGCGCTTTAACTATGGACTCCTCATCCGCTTTAAGCGCTCGCGCGGGGTCGCATTTGGCACTCTGATGCGACTTATTTCAACCGCGACAACACTACTAGTAGCAACTGCGATTGGATACCAGCACACCGCTCCGCTTGGAGCGGGCGCCATGACTATGGGCGTAATTGCAGAAGCTATCTTTAGTCGAATCCTAGTTCAAAAAGTACTCTCAAGAGATCTTCCAAACTCCCCAGCGGATGGCACAGCACTCCTAGACCATAAACAATTCAACCAATTCTATCTTCCCCTTGCGGCCACAAATATTTTAGCAGTGCTGCACCAGGCAATCGGCAGTGCCGCTTTAAGTAGAATGCCCGACTCAATCGCTGCACTCGCGCTCTGGCCAGTTGTGCACAATGCGGTCTTCATCGTGCGCTGCTGCATCATCGCCCTAAATGAAACAATTATCACCTCACTCGCACACGAGGACAAACCAGAACTCCGCCAGCGCTTCGCTGGCACAATTATCTGTATCTCTTTTGTATCATTCGCGCTATTTTCTCTCTCGCCACTCTCATCTTGGTGGCTCACCGGCGTGGCTGGATTTGAAGACAGCATGCTCCAAAACGGACGTCTGGCCCTAGCCTGCTCCATCCTACTCCCATTGCTTAACGGCATCAGCGTCTGGTCACAAGCGCATTTACTGCACGCTCGAAAAACAAGAATCTCAACTCTAGCCAATTTAGCCTATGTAGCAGCACTGGCCGGAACTTTGGCCTTTTTTGTGCAAGCTCCGCTTCTCCCAGGCGCCGTTTGCCAACAAATTGGCTTCAGCATTGGACTCGCCGTACAAGCACTTGTCCTTTGGGTTGGCTATCGAAGCATCATACAGTAAACACTCGCAGTAGCGTGCGCACATTCAGAATTATAATTATTAGGCCAACTACAATCATCAACTGCCTAGCCGGCACGCGTTTACATGCCCAGGCGCCGAAAGGTGCTGCAAACAACCCGCCAAGCGCAATTGATCCAATTAACCGCCACTCACTAATTCCAATTGTAAGAATAAAAGTAACAGAGGCCGCCAAGGTTACAAAAAATTCTACTGCATTCACGCTGCCAATCGCCTCACGCACATCGTTCCCACGTGCGATAAGCGTACTGCCAACTACTGGCCCCCAACCACCGCCACCGATTGTATCGACCAGCGCCCCGCAAAACCCCAAGCAACCAACTCTGCTGCTTACTTCCTGAGTTGGAAAACTACCCAGCGCCTTTGTGATTATGACCAGTCCCATAAAGATCAAATACACAGCGATGTAGGGACGCAGAGCCTCTCCTGGCACATGTACAAGCACATACGCCCCCAAAACAGCTCCAAATATGCCCGGCAACAACAAACTTCTAAAAAGAGACGTACGCACATTACCGAAACTATAATGCGACAGAGCAGAAGCTCCGGTCGTGAGGCACTCAGCGCCATGCACGGTCGCGCTTACGATAGCCGGAGGAACTCCTAATCCCAGCATCAAACTGGAAAGGATCACCCCGAATGCCATGCCCACGGTTCCATCAACTAATTGAGCGATGAAACCGGCGGCCACATACAACCAAAAATCATGCCCCTCGAATGCCATATTAAAATTACTTTGCAGCAAATCCAGTGATAGTCTGTGTTAGCTTTTCGGGGGAGAAAAGCGGCAAAGAGCAACGCTTATTGGTACATATAAAAGCCGCTGCCCTCTCAAGCTCTGGGTACTGTACATCATTACGCGGCAAATTCCCCTCTCTTTTGTCCCACCACTCTATACGCTTATAAAGGCTAAAATATCTTAACCCCGCAGCAAAAAGTGCGCGCGCATTTTGATCATCCTTATGCCCAACAATTGTAATGTGCAAAGGATCTCGTCCTAGCTCCGCATCAGCAAGCAAAATGCCGGACTCAACACTGTACTCGAGTGCCACAGCACGCTGCGCCAAATAGCGCATGGCGTGCCGAGCAGCTCGCCTTAAACCATCGTCACCCGTGTAGTGATAGAGCAGATTGAAAGCACGCGCTGCATCGATATTTTCGTCCGTAACTTTGACAGGTTTTAGTACACTTTGTGTTTCTGGCTGCGCAGTGAAAAATCCACCTACTCCTGCGTCCAATTCGCCCTCCACAAAGTGCGCCAGCGCAAACTCGGCCACGCGCTGTGCTGCTGCAAGCCACGAACGATCCGCGCTACACATATACAACGCGATGAATGCCCGCAGCATTTCCAGGTTGTCAGAAAAGTATAGCCCGGCAGTGGCATTCTCTCCGTGCGAGAAACCACCCCCCTCAATTGAGCGATTCTTCTGCGTCCAGTTGGCTGCTCTAACAGCTTCAGCCAACGCTGCCGCATCACCCGATGCGCCAGCCAGCACAGCCAATGCTCGAATCATCTGGCCATTTTCACGGGCATACAGATTCTTATCAACTGCTGGCACACCAAGGGCACGCCTTCCGGCATCATCGAGGGGAAAATAATTTGCGGAGTGCTCCCCTTTCTTAAGATCGGCATCCATGCTGGTGTAGAAACCACCGTGTGGAGCGGTAAGGAAACTTCCGATAAAGCGTCGCACTGCCTGCGCGGCGTTTAAAAATCTAACATCGGCCGAAAGCTCCGCACCCAATGCGTATAACGTCATGGCATTTGCCTGCGTGTACATTATCTTTTCAAAATGCGGATAATCCCAGCCACCACGTGTTGAATATTGATAGGCGCCACCCCAGATAGGATCAATTAACTTGAGATTGGACTCCAATGTTAAAGCCACCCATAGCCGACTTGGCTCATCACCAGAAGCGGCACGAGCAAGCGCGAACTCCACTTCGTGCGGATTTAAGAACTTGTGCACACTCTTTAGACCACCGACTTGACGGTCAAGAAAATCGGAGTGCCGACGTGCTAGTTCAACACGCACTGACTCCTCCAATACACCACTCACAGCTTCAGCTCCGCTGAGGGATACGTTGCTCTGTGGTACCGGATGTAAAACCAGTTTCTTGAGAGTTGTACCCAATTCATCCGCTTCTATAAAACCGCTACCTTTCCATAGGTCCTCACCCTTTGCACTCAGCACGATTGTAGCTGGCCAGCCATAATCGCGATAACGCGCTGCCAAATCAGGACGCGCATCTTGATCCACCCTCAAAGCAATGAAACTTTTGTTAATAATAGAGATAACCTCTGGATCGCTGTAGGTCTGCTCTTCCATGACATGGCACCAGTGGCACCAAATAGCCTCTAGATCTAAAAGTATCAATTTTTTATCACGCGCCGCTTCAGTGAAGACTTGCTCAGACCACTGGCGCCAGTTAATCGCATTTGTAGGTATCGCCCAGCAATTGGCCCTGCAAAGTAGCGCTACGCTGAACATAAAAGCCAGGCGCACAGAGCTGCTAAAAGTCATATTTAGCCCCAAAAAAATAAACGCCTAGATACTGCAGACAACAAACTATTCAGTCATTTGTTCACGAAGCTTAACCGGCTTGAACTTCTTGCGCATCTTCATATTGAGCAATTCAACACTAAGTGAGAAAGACATGGCGAAGTAGACATAGCCCTTAGGTACATGAAAGTGTAGGCCTTCCGCAAAAAGTAGCGTACCGATCATCAATAGAAAGGACAATGCCAGCATCTTCAGAGTTGGGTGTTCGTGAATTATCGCGCTTATTTTCCCCGAGAATGCCAACATGACCAGCAGTGACAACACGACTGCTATCACCATGATAGGAATCTCACGCACCAGACCTACCGCGGTAATAACGGAGTCAAACGAAAAGACTAGGTCAAGCATGGCAATTTGCGCGACGATATTCCAAAACTTTGGGTAAGCGTTGGAGTTAAGCTCTCCTTCCTCACCTTCAAGCTTGTGATGAATCTCAAGAGTACTCTTAGCTACCAAGAACAAACCGCCAGCCATTAAAATAATATCGCGGCCGCTTACACCATGCCCAGCAATTGAAAAGAATGGCTCAACTAAACCTACAATCCACGAGATGCACAGCAGCAGTAGAATTCGAAATCCAAGCGCCAATCCTAACCCAAGTGTTCGCGCTAGGTTTTGCTGAGAGGCCGGGAGCTTTGCAACAATGATGGAAATAAAAATGACGTTATCCACGCCGAGGACAATTTCCATTAGGGTCAGAGTAATAAGGCTGATATATGTATCAGTCTGTCCAAATAGTTGTATTAGCTCGGCCATTTTGTAAGTTGCCCTCTAACTGACAATACTTCTGGTTAGCCTCGCAGAGTGCTCCTAACTAGTCAACTACGCGAAATAATTAGAAGTAATCTTAAGGCAAGCACCCCCTGACCTGTGGGTAGTCCCCCCTACCCTTTGAATTATTTGGAAGTTCTGCTATATATCTGCCCTCTTTTTGAACTTTGTGGAGATTGAAGAACGTGGCAGTTACTCTTCGTTTAGCTCGTTACGGCGTTCCTGGTAAGCCGTTTTACCGCCTTGTTGCATCGCCTCATGGCGCCAAGCGCGATGGAAGATTTCTTGAGATCCTCGGCACCGTCTATCCAATGACGAACCCACCGCAGGTTACCTTGAAAGAAGATCGTGTTCGTTATTGGGTTGAGAACGGCGCTGAAATTACTTCTGTTGTGCGAGATGTTATTCGTCACAGCATCAAGGGCTACATTGAAGCCCGTGAAGAGCACCGTCTGAAGAAAATTCAGGCCGCACGTAAGGCTCGCAAGGCCCGTGCTAAGGGTGGAAAACCAGCCAAGAGTGCAAAGAAAAAATAGTTTTCGTGCAACTCTGAAACTGACGGGGAGACTGCTGGAGACGGCGTTTCCCCGTTTGCATTTGAGGGCACAGATTTCTCCATGAAAATCGAAGTTCTTACCATTTTTCCTGAAATCTTCGATGGTTTTTTAAAGGGCAGCCTAATTGGCAAGGCCCTTGAGCGTGGCTTGGTAACAATTAAACTAACGGACATTCGTGAGTTTGCTGATCCGCCGCACTTTCGTGTAGACGACTCGCCGTACGGCGGTGGAGCTGGCATGCTGATGAAGCCAGAGCCACTGGCGCGTGCAATCGAAGCTGCCAAGGCACGCATGCCGCAGGCAAAGGTTGTACTACTAGCCCCTAGTGGTGAAGTTTTTTCACAAAAGCTCGCCTTCAAGTTCAAGGCGCTTCCAGAGTTGATTTTACTTTGCGGACGCTATGAAGGCATCGACGAGAGAGTAATTGAACTATTTGTCGACCAAGAAATTTCAATTGGTGATTTTGTACTAATGGGCGGCGAGGTCGCCGCCATGGCAGTGATGGAATCCTGCATCCGGCTGCTTGATGATGTCTTGGGCAATCGCGAAAGCTTGACCCAAGAGTCGTTTGGAACCAGCGGAGAGCAACCACTACTGGAGGCGCCGCAGTATACCCGTCCTCCGGAATTTATGGGCAAACATGTGCCGGAGGCTTTGCTTAGTGGTAATCATAAGTTGATTGCCGAGTGGCGTCAGGCGCAGTCCCTGCAACGCACACGAGCGCGCCGCCCAGATCTAATAAAGAGGAACTCCTGATGGATTTAAGTGTAGTCCTTTTGCATGATCACATGGTCGACAAACATAACAAGCCAATCACGGCTTCTCTTACCATGATTGACGTGCACGACCTTGCGCGTAGCTGCGCAACCTACGGAGTAACAAATCTATTTATATCCCATCCAGCTCCCACCTTGCGGAAATTAGCGCGCGCGTTAAAGGAGCACTGGGAGGAAGGATTTGGAGCAACCTACAACCCCAATCGACGCGAGGCGCTAGAGCATGTGCAAATAGTGAGCGATTTGGATGAAGCGATCCAGCGCATTGATGAGCGTGCTGGTAAGCTACCAAAGCTCGTTGCAACTTCAGCACGGGATGGTGGAAAACGCATCACGTTCTCAGATTTCCGCCCCCAACTTATTCAAGGCGACGATCCGTATTTGCTAATGTTAGGCACTGGCTGGGGTATGTCGGATGGCCTACTTGCGCGAGCGGATTACTTCTTGGAGCCGATTAAGGGCCCTACCCCCTATAATCATCTATCTGTGAGATCAGCCTGCGCCATTATGTTGGATAGGATCTTGGGCCGGTAAAATAAAATAAATGGTACAGGGTAGCTCTGATACATTAATTCTATCAGCGCCTTACGCCTAGAGTCGCATGAGCGTGGCAAAATTTGGCCCGCCTAGGGTGAGCTAGGTATGAAAGCGGCAAAAGCAGCTGGTTGCTATCTGCTTCTAAAGTCTAGCAACTAGTTCCTGGATTATGGAGCGCAGTTTAGGTGCAGCTGCCATACCCTCTCGGGTAACTTCCTCATGACTAGGTTCCGTAGCGGCAATTCCGGCTGCTAAATTTGTAATTGTAGAAATACCAAGGATGCTAATGAGCCCCGCATCTTCTCGATACAATTAAAGAATGCGAGCTACCCTGTACCATAGCGTTTAGCGTTTAGAACCCACTGATAGCGAGTTGCAGCTAGGCTGCCTCGGCGTACTAAATGCTCGCATACAATCTGTGGGCAAACGCGCCCACGTCGCTCGGCCTTGGGCTGGCGTCAATGCGATCCATCAATGTGCCCCTCTGTTACAGGCGCTTGCTGATGATAAGCCGCGCCCCATAAAACGCGGCAACGTAGAATTTTTCGAGGTCCGTGCAGCCACATTTGGGAATGGCGGAATTGCAGTAAACGTAATACCTGACAAGTTTGAACTTACAGTCAATATTCGTTTTGCACCGGGCAAAAGCGCAGAGCAAAGTATGCAAGAATTCAAAGAACTGGTGGCAACAAAATTCGAGAGTTCTGCCGCGTACAAGTTAGATTTTACAAACATTCATCCTAGTGGCGACGTTCCACAGGAGAATGATCTGCTGGAAGACTTCCGGTCTCGCTATAAACTTCGAGAGGTTGCACAACAGGCCTACACAGATGTTGGCCTACTGGGAACTCATGGAATTAGTGCAGTTAACTTTGGCCCCGGAATCACAACTCAAGCACATCAAGCTGGCGAACATGTGCGCATAGCAGATTTACTTAAGTGCTTTGAGATCTATCGCGATTTTATTAGTGTGCCGCGCGCATGATTAACTGCAGGGTTGTCAGAGAACAAAGAAGCTTAAAAAGTCCCCCAGCTGAATCAGCAGTAATTATGATGTCATCCCTTATTAGTAACGATCGAACAACTTATGCAGGTCTCGTACCCCTTGTTCAGGCAAGTCCAAGACATCGGTAATAAGACTAATAACGAGAAGACAAACCATCCAAATAAGCATAGGAATGCCCATATTCTATATGCTCTACGTATTGAACCGATAGATTTCCATGGTTTGCAGCCCTTTCTGCCAAACCAAAAACCAATACAAATCCCTTCAAAGCCCCAGCTGGACATGAAAAACCCAAGTGTTTGGATAAATGAGTTGGGACACGCAGACATACCAGCGAAAAAAATTAAGATGCCAGCAAGTGCAATTACGCTGAAATAAACGCATCTTTTCCAGCAGGCCGCACAAAAAGAATCTATTTCGAACTTAAATTGCATCAGATTCACTGTGTAGGAATTAATAAATTAGGTATAAACCATGGGATCGGCAGCAATTTCAAGTTCCGCGAACTATACAACTAACTTCGCTATAAAATTGATTGACGAGGACCTTTGTATCTTCGTCAATCTCTGAACTTCGGTACCCCTCCCTGATTTCCTCTGCAGTACCTTCAAGAAGCCGGCGAGTATTTTCGACAAATTTAGCCTGATCCGAGTTTAAACTTCGAGCCACTTGGGACCATTGCGTTTCAAAAATAAGATTCAAGTTGTGAACGGAAGGGGCATCTTGAAACAATTTTATACGAATGAGCAAAAATAATAAAGGATATTGGACCTCCAACTCTATCAATCCAGATAAAACCATACGTCTTAGTTGAGTAAGCTGTGAATTGGAAATATTCATTGACGATATTTCAAGCATATCCAAAGTTTCAAAAACTAAATCTCTAGTAGACGAACGGTTTGTATCTAATTTAGAAAGAGACTGAACAAGTTGGTCACGATTCAGAGATGCAACTAAATCCCATGAGGCCAATCCTGAGACACTTAGTAGTAATTGCAATAATGGTTCTTGGTTCACCTAGTCCGTGCCTCAGTCGTTATTTATTGTCTTAATCCCAGTCCATCGATCAGGAAAAGTTCTAGTCCCACCATACTTTCCAAAGTGAACTATATGTTGGTGGACTATATTGCCATCAACAGTTACCTGATGAGTTCTACTTATTGCATTTCCAGTTGCATCTCGTTCAATGAATTGCTTTGAAATACCACCATCCGAGCCAAACGCTTTCCGTTGGAATACCTCCTTTGTACATACCTCGCCTCCAAGTCGTTCGCCAACGATGGAACCGAGTTCGCCCAATTCCAAAAGTGCTGCTATCCCAGCCGCCGCAAAATCCCCCGGCTGAATCAGTGCTGATTTAACAGCACCAGAAGCCGCAGCATACCTTTTCGCCAAATTCTCAGGAGAAAAGACGCTTCCGGCAAGTATGTCTTCAAGTCCAAGCGGGTCGAATCTGTTGATGGGATCCCCCACCACATACCCATACAAATTCGTATCCCCGCCCCCGAACCCTATCGGATCCTTGGCGGTCCACCTGCCCACTGCCGCGTCGTAATCTCTCGCGCCAAATCTTACGAGCTTAGTATCCTGATCATAAATACCTCCACCAAAACCAAATGGCTGAAAGCCGGGGTTGGTGTCGGTCAGCACATTTCCAAACTCATCGTAGTCAATATGTTCAGCTACTGCGCCTGTAGAAGCGTTAACTACATACCTAGGGCTACCCAAATGGTCTGAGAAGATACGATAGGTCTCAGTACTCTTGATTACGTAATCAGGCACATTGAAGTGGCTGCCATATACAAAGCGCGAGACTACAGCACCTGTGCCATCTAGTTCGGCTATGGGACGCAGCCCATCTTGGTATAGGAATCCCTGAACCAATGTGCCATTTATTTTCTTTCCAACGCGTCTATCGCGACCGTCAACGATATAATCTAGAGTGTTTCCATTTGGCAGAATCGCAGAAATAAGGCTGCCATAAACATTATAGTTATAGTTTGTTACCTGAGCACCGTCGGTCTTAGACAAGCGCTCGCCATTGTCGGTGTATGTGTAGCTTTGGGTGCCGTATGTGAGCAGTCTGTCCTGCGCATCATAAGTAGCATTTGTAGTAGTACCGCGTACAACACTTAGGCGGTTTCCATTGGCGTCATAGTTATAAACTGCAATCGGGGCTGAGTTTAAATCTACTTCATGTAGCCTGCCATTGGCGTCATAAATATAGCTATAGATATTGGGGGGACCTGCTCCAATAGTTTCGATCCTGTCCTGAATCCTCCCTAACTTGTCGTAATTATAGTGCTCGGCAAATAAAGTGGAACTAAGATACTTTGCCGTATAATCAGAAACTTCAGCAAAGCTATTGTAAGAATAAGTATCTGTGGTCGCGCTAAGGGTAGTGCCGCTCAATGTTCCATTTAACGGACTGCGCGCTAGTGTGACTGCTCCAGCAGACGTAAGAAGTCCATCATTGTCATAGCCAAAGTTTATCTGACTCAATGCGTTGACGCGTAGGTTACTTGTCCTTAGGAAGTTGTCATAGCCACGGTTAATTGTTCCAGAAACCAAGCCACCATAGATCTCTTGTGTTAGGAGTGAGCCATCGTAATTGAATGTGAGAGTTTCTGAATTTGGCGCTGTTAAAATATGTAGCAGGCCAGAAGTTGGATAGTACTGATAAGTTAGCTGTCCTGCCGGTGAAGTTTCAGAATCTAACTTCCCACTGCTGGGATTATAGTTAAACGCTGCACTAGCACCGTCAGGGCGAAGTATGCTGGTAACTTGTCTATCTATGTTGTATGTGAACGTGGTATTGGGATTTGCGAGGCCAACATTAGGAGGAGCGTAGGCGCTTTCAAATTCAAGTGGCGTGTATTGAAAGTTGTGGCTTGGCTGTCCGGGCGGGGAAAGTGTAGTTAGATTTCCTGAAGGATCGTAGCCAAAACCAATCACGTTTGTATTTGGAAGCGTCTCGCTAGTTACTCTTCCCACAGGATCATAGATAAAGCCAGTAACGTGGGCGAGTGGGTCTGTTAGGGCGTCCGCGTAGCCACTTGAATTGTAATGCAAAGTAGAGATTCTCTGCGCTGGCCCGCTTCCTTGCGCAACTGATGTGAGGCGACCGAAGCTGTCGTAATTATAATTAACTGGATCGAAGCCCAGAACACTAAGACTAGTAACTCGACTAAGCGAGTCGAAAGTGCGCGTGATGGTACGGCCAAGAGGAGAAGTCAGTACCGATGTCTTATTCCATGCTGTGTAGTAGTTATAGAACGTGCTGCCATTGACTGTTATCAAGGAAGTGACAGAACTAAGGCTTAGTGGATCTAGTTGATTCGTTAGATAGGCTACTCGCACAGTCGAGCCTTGAAGCGTCAGCCCAGAGGGAGTGCTCACACTAAAAGTCTTATCTACCGGAGACTGCATACCAAAGCGTGGGTCAGGTCCCTTTTGCATTGTGCTTGTCATACCAGCAGAATCCGTAGTGGTATAAAGCTCATCGGTTCCAGTCGTGCTATGTATTATCGTCCCATCCGCTCGTGTGACATCTCGCTGAATAATACCCGTAGTTAAGTTCGTAAGATTGTACTGGGTACTGCGGTTGAGACCAGTTGTGCGACTTACACTGAAGCCATTTGCTAAATCGCTTCTTGCAAGTGTCTGACTGCCACCAGCGGGGTCATAGTCCTGAATGAGCCTGCCATCAACGCTGTAGCTAAAGGTGTGCAACATGCCTCTTGGATTGCGCATGCTGCTCATTAGCCCCGAAGACGAATACGTGAAGTTATACTCTTCATTTAAAGAGTTCTTTATTTTAGAGAGAAACCCAGTTGCATCTGTTTCTAGAGTAGTCGTCTGGCCGAACGGAGCCAAAATTGAAATTGGATCGCCGCTGGAGTTGTAGTTAATAGTAGTAGCGTTGCCATTCCCATCCACAATAGAGGTAAGCTTGCCTAGCAAATTATAGTTAAATTGCTGAACAATCACTCCAGTAAGGGTGTTGATCGTCTGCAGGTGGCGGCCAGTATTATCGAATTTATACAATAGATAGCTGTCTTCGGACGCTATCCCAGTCTCACTTTCTGAAAAGCCAGGCAACGGCGGTAAAATGCATCGTATTCCTAACGCATAGGCGTAGTCGGACTCACACACTCTACCATCTGGAGCCACATTCCCATGGGTGGTATAAATTGGAGTGGCCGTCGCTGGCCCCCCATCGTTTTCAAATGGAATAGTAGGAAACGCACCATTACCGGCAATCGTAGAGATTATTCCATCCTCTGAAACTGTCCGGACACGTCCGTTGTATAAATCGAATATGTTCAATAGTCCGCCGCGACCCATTGTGAGAATAGGCCAGTAGTTAATTTGGGCTTGAGTCGCCAAACCTCCATCACCAGAAAAGCCAGCAACACCTGTTCCTGCAAAAGTTGTCACTCTACCGTCAATGCCAATCTTGCGAACCTTCGCTGGCGACCAAGAGCTAATGAATATCTCTCCGCATCCATTCGCTGCAAAACCAACAACATTTGGGAAAAGGGTTGCTAAGGCTGATGCACCTTCAGCCTGAGAGCTTCCACCCCCGGCGATTGTACGAATGATTCCATCCTTTGTGACTCTCCTGATGTACCCGTAGTTTTCAAGAATGAGCAGATTCCCATCCGGGTCTAGTGCTATATCAACCACTGGTCCCAATGCAGCGGATGTAGCCAATCCACCATCTCCAGAGTGCGCCGTACTGCCATTCCCTGCGAAAGCAGAGATAATCCCATCTTTGCTAATTTTGCGGATTATTACTGCGCCGGCTGAGAGGGCGTCTCCAGTAGTAACATATACATTCTCGTCCCTATCAACCTGTACCTTAAAGGGGAATTTAACGCTTGCTTGAATAGCTAGCCCACCGTCGCCGGAATTAACAGCATTGCCAGAGCCTGCGACGGTGCTGATTATTCCATCGCTGCCTACAACTCGAACTCGGTGATTAGTATGGTCAGCTATATATAATTTTCCACCCGGACCGAACGCGAACCCTTCTGGATCAAGTCCAGCATTTACGGCCGGTCCGTTATCTCCACTGAACTGAGGCTGCCCATTTCCGGCAACTGTCTCAATAATATTACTAGTGGCTCGAACAGACCTATGCGAACCATCTCCCATGTACAAGCGTTTCCCAGTGCTTACATATGTATGCTGCGGCGAAAGACTCCAGCCACCTATTCCGTAGCCGTTTGGGGTAAAATTCTTGAGTTGCGTTTCAGTTCTTTGCCATAGAGTGATTTGCTGCAAAGCCCAATTAGTTGTCGCAGGAACTCCCGAATAGGCTTGAAAAGCTTGCCCCTGTTGCGTAGGTGTCTGATATACAGCTTGATAAACATAACCAACCCAGACAACGCCAATTACACTTCCCTGAATACTAGTTCCATAGGCATCCTTTCCATCCCAGATATATGTATAAGTTTGGTTTGCCTGGGCCGGAAAGCTTTGCGTAATCTCCTTTCCAGCAACCTGGACTTTAAGATCAATTCGTAAAAGCCCTGGCGGTAAGGTGGCGCCTGATAGGCCTATTTTGATTGTGCGACCGGCAGTCCTCCCAGGCACGCGCTCACTTGAGTAGTTAAGGGAAAAATTTGTACCTGCGATAGGTATGGATTCACGCAGCACTTGATTTTCACACTCAACGATCGAGCCGGATGCTTGGCATGGAGTATCGGGATTGTTATCGTCGTCACTTTTCGGCGGTTTTTGTTTTGGGGATTCAGCTCCCGGCGGAGGTCCAAAGGGCCAGTTAAAATCCCACGGGGTAAAGTGCTGAATAGGGATACGCCATAGCTCCTGCCCCACCGGATACAATGCTGCGAGCGATACGAGTTCGTCCGTCGTAATACCTAGCAATGCAAGTTGGAATGGCAGAGCCGGAAACCCAAAACCGCTCACATCAATAACCGCTGCGTTGCCGCTAACTGAAAGTATCTTAATTACCTTTCCATTTTGTGATGGCAGCCATGTGCCCTTGGACTTATCATAGTAGCCTGACGGAACCACCATTCCGACTGGAAAGTTGAGGTAATTTTCGAGATAAAAAGGTAGAGGTTGATTAAAGGTGACAGATTCTGCCCCCGCAGCCAGGGCTTCATCTATGCTCAATTCAACCGCGTATGTATAGGCACTTGTTGGCGGCAAGGAACCCGGCATTGATTTGGGCCCGTTCGAACCAACCGTATATTCAGTAGCACGTGTGGTTATGTTGGAAATCGCCTGTGGAGTTCCGTTTGGAAACACCATAGTGGCCTGTGTGCCTGGTTTAACTAGTACAGTTGCTTGACGCGCGCCAGCACCATCAATTTGTAAGCTACCACGAACAACTTCTACCTGTGTAATACTTGATAAATCAACATTGGTAGCAATTGGGTCAAGCGGCACCATTATAACTTCTTCAACAATTGAAAAATCCTGCCAGCGAGTGCTCGCCTTTCTGTCTACTGGGAGATAGCCGCTCTTACGATACTCTACGACCACATCGCCACCGCCATTCACTGCCATATCAAAGAGGCCTGATTGACGACTAGTAGTGGAACCAAACTCCGGGTGTCCCGCTATGGAAATTACGGCTCCGGACAACGGCGCACTTTGCGAATCCAATACTTTGCCGCGCAATACCGAAATTAGAGCGGGCTTTATAGTATTTGCCGACACATTTACTTGAATTGGATTTGGACCGGTGAATAGAAAACCTGCAGTGTCATAAAGCGTCATTGATGGTGCGGGACTTATTTGCGGAGCGGGAAGTTCCACAGTGGGGGTTGTGGTCGGAGTGATCGTTGGCGTCGCTGTTACTGTGGCGGTAGCAGAAATCGTTGGAGTAGCGGTTGGTGTAGGCGATACAGCCGCGGTTGGCGTTGCCCCGTTTCCACCACCCCCCGATCCCCCACCATTTCCACCACCAGAACTGCCACCAGGAAACTCAAACGGTCCAATATCGGGAGCGCCATTTGGGGCAACACCTAGCAGGTCAAGTAGGGGCAGCCCCACGCTCACTCCAGCATTTAAAAGCGGCGACCCGGTGCCGGGAGCAAAGCTTTGAGCTAGAGATGTCACGAGGGCTGTATAGATATCCTTTGTCGACTTTTGGTCGAAGGAAGATGGGCTTGGTGCGCTAAATGCAAGGTATCCAGCTGTGTTGCCCTCAGAGGTAACAAGGTTACTGAGATCAAGTTGTATACTTGGGCTCATACCAACGATGGCGTTGTTCTTGGCGCTAAAGCCACCTCCCCCATTTAGCCCAAAATTTACTGAGCCAAACGCCAAGTTTTGTGCAAAAAGTGCGCTGCTGGAATTGATGGAAAAGCCAACTGTATCCCACAAGCACACATTGTGATGAATAATGTTTTGGGCAACGGCCTCACCCAATGCGGCTTCAATTCCGACTGCCCCAGCGTTGTATATAATATTATAGGCAATGTTGTGCCCACGATCCCCTGTCATTCTGACAGCTGAGCCCGAGATGTCATGAATAATATTTTTCTCTACCAAGGCGAAGCTTGACGCGCTGCTGATTGAAATGCCAGATGCGTTATGCGCCATATGCAAATGGCGTAGGACTATTTTGCTGGCAGAACTTAGAGCCACTGTACCCAAAACCCCTTCTACATGATTGCGAAATGTAAGCCCAACAACTCGTATATTATCAGCGCGAATTTCTAATCCAGTGGATCGAATGCCGCCTCCATCAATAATGGGAACCTCGGACTGATAGTTTTGAATAATTAGGGGTGCTAAATCGATGCCGGGCACTGTTGCGCGCCTTCCTTCGTGGTACAGGCCTGCGCGCATTAGCAGGCTATCTCCTGGGCCTGCATTTAGCAAAGCTTCCTTTAATGTCCTAAACCCCTTGAAGCTTTTCTTGCTTTTAGCGCATGTTCTGCTAGTCGCCACATAGGAAGTTCCACGGCAAGATTTCTTCAACTTGGCGTCAACAAAAATTGTTTCAGTCTTGGAAAGCGACTTACAGCGCGCAGCTAGTGCATCAAATTGCTTTTTAGTCTTAGTGGTAAACTTTTGTGCGATAAACTTCTTGCTCGAGGCGCCCTTAATAGTAACACTCTTTAGTTTGCCGGGTTTACCCTTATAGCAAGCAAGTCCGTCATCAAAGCTTACGGCTCCCAAGGTGGAAATATTCACAGAGATGGCACGCGCCTCTTTGGGATTTCTGGCAAGTACAAATAGGAAGGCTAGAAAGCTAGCAATGACTACATAAGGGAATAGCGCACGAACTTGCTGACCCATAGCAACTTGAGTGTTCCATTGCCAATAAATTAAGCTGACAGAATCTATCAAGGCATTAGACGGAAGTCCAAAAGAAACTGGTATTTGACTAGCTATAGTGGATTAGCACGCCTGCCTGAAGGGAGCAGTGGCGATATTTTGCCTGTCAAACCGGCGCAAGTGAGACTTCAGCAGTAAAAGCAAAATGGCAATCGCGCACAATTCGAAAAAAAATAGACTGCTAATTCTAGCTGCAGCCGCCACCGCCCAAGTTCAACCTTAAGCTGCAACACCATTTTGGATAAAACAAAACAAAAAACAAAACAAATGGTACAGGGCAGCTCTGATACATTAATTCTATCAGCGCCTTACGCCTAGAGTCTCATGAGCTTGGCAAAATTTGGCCCGCCTGGGGTGAGCTAGGTATGAAAGCGGCAAAAGCAGCTGGTTGCTATCTGCTTCTAAAGTCTAGCAACTAGTTCCTGGATTATGGAGCGCAGTTTAGGTGCAGCTGCCATACCCTCTCGGGTAACTTCCTCATGACTAGGTTCCGTAGCGGCAATTCCGGCTGCTAAATTTGTCATTGTAGAAATCCCAAGGACTCGAATGCGACCTCCACTCATCTGCCCAACTGCAAGTACCTCGGGCACCGTGGACATTCCAACAGCATCAACCACTCGTAACGCCCGCAAGAGGTCAATGTCGGCACGACTCTCATAGCGCGGACCGGGAAGAAAACAATAGTTTCCCTCATGGCATACGTCGGCAAAACCTTGCTCAGCCGCAATTTCTAAAAACATTCGGCGCAATTCAGCACTGTATGCATCGGTCTGAGGATAAAACTTAGGCCCTAGTCTGGGATGTTCCAATCCTAAGGATGGATCTTCCGGTAAAAAAAGTGACACATGGTTCCGGATGGCCATCAAATGGCCCACTTGAATATCCGCGTTCAAACTTCCGGCAGCATTTGTCACAATTAAATTTTCGATTCCAAGCAAAGCCATTACGCGCGCGCCAAACGCCACATCACGCGGCCGCAAGGCATCGTGACAATGAACACGACCTTGAAAAATTGCTATTTCTCTATCAGCGTCCCCCAGCGCCACTTTTCCAACTATAAGATTACCAGCATGCCCAACCGTGCTGGTTTGGGGCATGTGTGGGATCTCGGTGTAAGGAACTACTACTCTTGGCTCTACGACCTCGACAAAGCTACCCAGTCCGCTGCCCAAAATCATTAGGGTATTAGGGACTATGCCAATCCGGTCGCGAATAGCAGCAGCAGCCTCTTCCAATTGAGCTACATAAACTCGACCAGCTGCATTTCCTACTCTAGCTGCTTCAGTAGATACAGCATCACCCTCCGGATCTCGTCCGGCACCGCCAACAATCATGTTAGTCACAGTAAAATCCTCTTCAACTCCAAAGACACCGCCTTCATACTATATCTCGTGGCGCGCCAATCAAGCTGAAAGCAAAAAGGGGCACACAACACCGAGGGAGTGAAGCCAACCAACTCTATCCTGCAACTTATCGATACGATTAAAGAATGCGAGCTACCCTGTACCATTTGAATTTTTACCCTGTACCATTTGAATTACTAATTGAAACTTAGCAGTCCAAGTACAATCTGTGGCTGGAGTCTAGCTGTATTTAGTAAAGCTGTGCCTGTTTGTTGCAGTATTCGCTCGCGCGTGAGTGCAGCAACTTCTCCAGCAGTATCAATATCCGTGATTTGCCCACGCGCACCAGTAAGCGCTACCGACTGGTCAGAGAGCAGACGACTGGCACTTTCTAGTCTGCTAAGCCCGGCGCCTATCCGTCCTCGCATTGAGTTGAGGAGCTCAAGATTCGCCGTGATTCTATCAAGTGCCCCTTGTGCCCCCGATTGCGCAGTAATCGCAAAGGCACCAAGGCCACGTAGCGTTGAAAGCAAGTCTGAAATCGACACTGATATGCTTCCCGTGGCTCCCGAAGCCGTATTTATTACTATTTGCTTGGATGTTGTGCCGAGATCAGCAACATCATAGGTTGTTGGGATTTGCATGCCATCAGTGAAGTTCCATAGCACCGTATTTCCGTCTCGCGAAAGCGCAAGCGCGGAGTTCATATAATAGCTTGAGTTAGTAAGGTCTGTAGCTTGCCGGGTCGTCCCCGATACTGCGTCAATTTGGAAAATTTGAGGTAAGTTAAGGCTATTCCCTCCCGTCAAGTTTGCAGAAGTCACAAATGATATTAGTGAACCATCGTTATTTACTGTCAGGTTACTAATTGCGTTTCCTGTGGAGTTGTTAGTAATGCGCTGGTAAGTGCCAGAGCCCATATCATAGCGCATGATGTTACTGTACCCACCAGGATTTACTCCCCCTAGATCAAGAGTAGTGGCGATATATACCTGACCACCATCGGCGATGCGCGCCTGGGTAATGTTTGTCCCGGTAGTCTGCGTTACTTGTGTATAGCTTGGGGAGGAGCCTCCGTAGTCAGCGACATAAACCTCGCGGTTTCCGTCAGCATTTAGCCCAACCAAATTGGCTATAGAAGTAAATACTAGTCTACTGCCGTCCGAAGAAAGCTGAAATGACTGGAACACTCCAGTTACGTTACGCGCGACGGTCGAAATCAGCCCCGACGATAAATCCATTTTAAAAATGCGCTGTGTCCCTGTGCTAGTACCGCCAGAGGCGCCCATGCCATTTTGATATTGGGTTACTGCACTAAATGCGACCGATCCGCCATCTGCGCTCACTGAAAGTCCTGCGTATGTCTCAGCACCCTGCGCGTTGGTTAGCTGTTGCGCACTGCCAGTTCTTCTATCCCATTTAAACAAATCGTTGCCGTTTTGATAAATCACTATTGCCCCATCCGCGCTAGACACTGGCGCGCGAGCGGTACTCGACGATGCAATGGTTGTAGTAACTGACCTTTGGCGATCCATCTGATAGATTTGTCCGCCACTTGCCCTGTAGGTTATATAGCGCCCATCGGACGATAGCCCTTCAACTGATAGTGAGTCAGTTGTTGACAATGTAGTGCTTGAACTTGATTGCGAGGCATCAGCTTGTAGAAGTTGTATGCCGTTAAAGGTTGTCTCACCAGTTATTCGCCTTATTTCCTTTTCTAGCGTTTGATATTCTTGCGACAATGTACGGCGCTGCGATGAACTTAGGCTTCCATTCGCTGCTGATGCGGCCAACTCCTGCATACGGGTTAAAACTTCAGCTATCGAACCTAGTGTAGAATCAACAATATTGAGAGCAGATATTCCATCTGCCACATTTAGTCGGCCGCGATTTGTAACCCGGATTCGTGCGTCAAGTGTTGAGGATACCGCGAGGCCAGCCGCATCGTCCGATGCTCGGTTTATACGCTGGCCACTTGAAAGGCGTTCAAAGATGCTGCCGATGGTGCGCGACGACTTGGACAGCCCACCAAGAGCTGTCTGCGCAAATAGATTTGTATTTAATCCCAATACCACCAGACATCATCCATGATGCGATCTTTTGTCCTGGGCGAGACATAGATCAGTGCACTAGGAAGATCGACCTCCGTCCTTTTCATGCTTAGAAAGCGGCGCTAAATACTTGGGTTTTTTAACAATTTTGTGAAATCTAGGGGCGTAAGTACT
>JAIBBV010000032.1 GCA_019694465.1 Oligoflexia bacterium | reverse complement strand
CGATTGTAAGGTCCAGGTAGCGCACAGAGAGAGTTTCATCGCTATAGCGCGACCCGTTGCACTCTTCGCACACCAAGGCCGCATCAGCAAGAAAGCTCATCTCTAGTCGAATCAGCCCCTGTCCCTTACAGGTAGGGCAGCGCCCTTTTCCAGTATTGTATGAGAAGTGCCCAGCATTCCAGCCGCGCGCCTTGGCCTCAATTGAGCTGGCAAATAGCGCGCGTATCTCATCCCAGATTCCCAAATAAGATGCAGGAGTAGACCGCGAATTAATTCCGATTGGTTTTTGATCAACTAACGTTAAGTGCTCTATCGGAATTGAGCTCTTAAGAACATTTTTGCCGAAGTCCCATTTGTCTGTGCTTTCTGGAGCAAAGCTAAGTGTGTCGGCGATAATGCCGTGTACTAGAGAGCTTTTCCCGGCGCCTGACACCCCAGCAACGACAACTAGTTGCCCAAGCGGTATTGTAAGCGACAAGTCTTTAATGTTGTTTTTGTGTCCACATTCTATGCTGAGGGCTCCACTGGCCTCGCCTGCTGGTTTCGTTCGCAGGCGTAGGGCAGATTTGTCTAGTCCGCGAGCGCTTGGCTGTCGCGCATAGTTTTCGCGCGATCCATTAAATACAATGTTTCCGCCATTCGAGCCGCCACCGGGACCTACTTCTACGATGTGATCGGCTGTAAAAATACTTTCGCCATCATGCTCAATCATTAGCACAGAGTTTCCTCGTGCCTGTAGCGCCCGTAACTGAGCTAACACCTGACGGTTGTCGATAGGGTGTAGGCCAACACTTGGCTCATCAAAGATGTACATTACTCCAGTGAGAGGTGATCCCATTGCTGTCGCGAGTCGCAGGCGTTGTAGCTCTCCAGTTGAAAGTGTAGCGCAGTCACGGTTGAGAGCTAAGTAATCTAGTCCAATCGCGACTAAGGTGGACAATTTTGCCGCAAGCTCTCGTATAATCGGGTCGGCTATGCGAGTCGCCCTGGCATTCAGTTTCAAGTTGCGCAGAAAATCACGTAGTACTGAGGCGCTCAGGCTGCTGGCCTGCGCAATATCCTTGCCTTCTATGCGTATATTGCGACCGACCGGATTTAGGCGCGTGCCTTGGCAGGCAGGGCAGTTACTTCCGTCATCGGCGAGCCCCGTTCCTGAACAGCTCCCGCAAGCACCGCGGGAGGAGTGGAAGGAGAGTTCTTCTGGGTCGGGCTTATAAAAGCCGCGCTGACATTCAGGACAGGTGCGGTCCAAGCTGAACACCTTTTCGCCAGCAGAGGAGTTTACAATTAAAGTGCCGGCCCCTAGCGCCAAAGCCTGAGCCACTGCTTCATTTATAAGGCCTAGATCAATTTGAGCAGGGTTGAACTTGGCGACAACAAATTCGATCGTGTGTGCTTTGTTGCGCTCCAAGCCACCCGACGTGCCAGCCAAGGTGCTAGGCTTAAGAAACACACCATCAATGCGAACCTCGACAATTTCTGAGCTACGTGCGCGCTCCAGTATGGCGCGGTGATTGCCCTTCTTCATCTTTATTATGGGGGCCATGATGCGCACAGTTTGAGACTTGAAGTCCTTAATCTGTGAAGCAATTTCACCGGGTGAAAGTGGTGCTATAGCTGACTGAGGGTGATCTGGGCAGAACTGCGTCCCCAGCTTGGCGTAGAGTAGGCGCAAAAAGTTGTAGGCTTCACACATCGTACCGACTGTTGATAAGCGTCCTGGTTGAAATGTGTGCTGATAAACACAGATAGTTGGTTGAATGTTTGTAAGCGAGTCAACTTCAGGCCGCTTTAGCTCTTTGATAAATTGACGCGCATAAGGTGAGAGGCAATCAAGGTATCGACGCTGGCCTTCGGCATAAATGATATCTTTGGCGATACTCGATTTCCCTGAGCCTGATACCCCGGTGAAGGCAACAAAGGAGCGAAGTGGAATAGACAAATCTATATTCTTTAGATTGTGTTCCTTGGCGCCGCAGATTACGAGCTCGCTTGAAGTCATGGTAGACGTTGAGCGACGGCGATTAATAATAGGAGCCGGCCGGGTAAGGTGGCCTAGCTTTAGATCGTGCGCATAGTTCTGCAAATACTGGGCTGTTTGTGAGACCTTGGCAGCTTTGGGAGTTAAGAAGTCTTTCGGTGTGCCAGACAGCACCAATTCTCCGCCAAATTGGCCACCTTCTGGACCAAGCTCAATTAACCAATCAGCGCCAAGAATTAAATGCAGATTATGTTCGACGCAAATTACAGTGTGTCCGCGCTCCACTAACAGTTGTAGTAGGGAAAGTAAGCGCTCAATGTCCCGTATATGCAAACCAGTAGTGGGCTCATCAAAGATTAGTAAAGACTTGCCTTGAGCGCTTTGCGTTACAAAGGGGACCAGCTTTAATCGTTGAGCCTCTCCACCAGAAAGGGCGCTTAAGGGGTGGCCGAGAGTGAGATGTCCAAGTCCAAGCTGGGTAAGTGTAGCGGCGCTGCCGGCGATGTCTGGTATGTCCGAGAATTTTTCGGCGCAGGCAGCTACGCTCAAGTTTAGGAGCTCGTGCACATTTATGCCACGACAGCGCACGTCTAAAACTACTGGTTGAAAGCGCTTGCCAGCACATACCTCGCATGGAATGTATACGTCACTTAGAAACTGCATGTCTTCAGTGACAAACCCGGCTCCCTTGCAGGCAGGACAGCGTCCACCGTCGACGTTAAAAGAGAAGGATGATTTGCTAAGCGCGCGATTTTGCGCGTCATCGGTGGCTGCAAGTAGATCGCGAAGTTTGTCCCAAATGCCGGTGTAGGTGGCAATGTTGGCACGCGGGCTTTTTGCGAGCGGAGACTGATCTACCATTAGAACTTGCTCTAGCTGCTCGAAGCCTTCAACTTGATTCTGGTCGCCGCTAGCGATACCTAGACGTTGCTCGCGATGGGCTCTCAAAAGAACTTCTGACACTAGCGTACTCTTGCCTGAGCCAGAAACGCCTGTGATGCAAATGAGCTTACCTAGAGGAACGTCGACATCAAAACCACGCAGATTGCGAGCGCTGGCGCGGCGTATTTTTAGGGCGCCCGACTTAGAGAGTTTCTTTTTGGCGCTTTCTGGACTTAGAACGGCGAATCCAGGCCAGTCATTGCGCGGGCCGTTGTATACCACCTGTCCGCCTAAATTGCCTGCTTGTGGCCCCATTTCAATTATGTGCTGCGCGCCCCTTATGAAATCCAGGTCATGCTCTACAACCAAAGTGCTGTTGCCACGTTCTGTAAGGCGGGTGACGGCTTGAAATAGTCGCGCGGTGTCGCGAGCATGCAAGCCCACCGATGGCTCATCAAGCACAAAATGTGTAGAAATGAGATCGCTACCAATCGCCGTAGCTAAGTTGACGCGCTGAGTCTCTCCACCCGAAAGCGTGCGTGCCTGTCGATCGAGGGTGAGATAAGACAGTCCGAGGTCCATTAAGTAGGTTAGGCGACTGCGAATTGCCGAGAATACTTCGTCAATCTCGCGCGCTAGGCGACCACGGGTCTGCTCTTGGTTTTGCAACTTTTCAATCCAAGCAGCAAGGTCGGCAATAGTCATCATCCAGGCGTCGGCGATCGTTCGCCCTTCCACACGGTACGATAAGGCGCCAGACTTTAAGCGTGTACCATTGCAGGAATGGCAGATAAACTGAGAGCGATACTTACTTAAGAAAACACGCACATGCATCTTGTAAGCTTTACGCTCAACAGCTTTGAACCAAGCCCGCACGCCGCGATAGGCGCGTGTTTTGGCGTTAAAGACTAGATCCCGTTGTTCTTGTGGAAGAGCGCGCCAAGCTACGTCTGTAGCTATTCCTTGTTCTTTGCAAAATGCTAGCAGTCGCTTTAGTTCGCTCTTTGCGCCTGGTCCCGCCCAGCATTGCAGAGCCTTGTCTTCAAGGCCCAAGTTCGGGTCAGGCACACACAGAAGGGGATCTACTTCGAGGACACGCCCGAAACCCTTGCAGTCAGGGCAAGCTCCCAGTGGATGGTTGAACGTGAATAGCGCCGGCCTGGCCTTTGGAATATCGATTGGTCCACAGGCGCAAGAAGGTTGAGCCGAAAAATATAATGCGTCGAATGGAGGCGCGCTGTTTGTTTGATCAGGATTGCGGTGTACCCGCAGCCATTCGCGAGGATAGGAAGTATCTCCTTGTTCTATTAGCAAACAGGCGGCTTCGCCCGCGAAGCTTTGACATAGCGAAAATGCTTGATCGATTGACTCACTCAGGCGAGCTGCGTCGATGGCTTCACACTTAAAGCGATCAAGCACCACACACAAATTTCCTTTGGTGGTGCTGGGTATCTCCTGATCGAGTTTGATAATGCTGCGTGTGTCCAATTTGAACCAGCGGCTATAGCCAAGTGTGAGCAGTCGCTCACATTCCTGTTTAAGGCGGGCTCCTTTGGTTGGCATGGAGATGCGAGCGCATAGTAAGAACGAAGCACGGCCGCGCACAGGCATGATCTTGGCTATGTGAGCTGCTAGCTCACCAGCGCTCCAGGATTGTAGTGCGACTTGACATGCTGGGCAGACTGGTCTTGCCAGGCGGCTCCATAGAATTTTCAAGTAATCATTAATGTTGGTCAAAGAGCCAACTGTTGAGCGTGAGTTAGTTACGCGTGTACGTTGCTGAATGGCAATAGCCGGACGAACGTGCTCGACACTGTCGACATCCGGGCGCTTCACTTTGTCGAAAAACTGACGCGTGTATGGGGAAAAAGTTTCAATGTAGCGCCTTTGTCCCTCGGCATATACGGTGCCAAAGGCGAGTGAAGACTTCCCCGATCCAGACAGGCCGGTTACCACAGTCAGTGTGTCATGCGGTATCTCGAGACTAACCTCTTTTAGGTTATTTTCCCTGGCATTTGTTATGGTAAGCGGTGCAGGATGCTTCATTGTACTTTGCGTGTGTTTCTTCGACTGCATGTATGGTCTGATAGACAGACAAAGAGTTCAAGGGACAGCCGAGTTAAGAACGCTTAAAAATAAATGGCTTGCGACCCCCCTTTGGAGCTCTAGAGCCGGAGAATTATTATGTTTATGAGGCTAATTGCCGTGGTTTCAGTAATGCTGAGCTTGCCTGTTATGGCAGAAGATCAGTGCCAGATAGCACGCACAGCTATAGAAGATGCCAGCAATATTCGAGGCCTTAGAATTCGGAGCAAGGTGCCTTGTCTTATTCAGGATAAAGAGCAGGTCAAGGGATATCTGATGTCTGCGATAAAGACCAAAATTCCTGAAATAAAATTGCGAATGGAATCGCTAGTTTTCAAGACGCTCGGACTCATTCCGCAGGACTTTAACTATGAGCAGGGCATTGTTGACTTATATCTGAGCCAAATTGGTGGCTACTATGATCCTGAGGCGCAGCACTTCGTAATGGCTGGCTGGCTGCCAGCGGTCCTGCAGACTACCGTTGCCGTACATGAGCTTACCCACGCATTGCAGGATCAGTACTTTAATCTCAAGCAGTTCACTGATGAGGAGAAATTCAACTCTGATGAGCTGCTGGCCCGTTCGGCCTTGGTAGAGGGCGATGCTACGGCAGTAATGCTCGACTATGCACGGCGCCTAGTCGGCCAACCATCGATTGCAAAGGAGCGTGATGTAGAGTCGGTCATGATGCAAAATGTTATGGGCGCAGCCTTAGCGGGTGGTAACTCTGTGCCGCAGGGTCTTCAGCTCTTACTAATTTTCCCTTATACCAGTGGTTTACGCTTTGTTCACGATGCCTTGCAGCACAATGGATATAGCATGGTGGATAAAATTTTTCGTCAGCCACCGCGTTCGACAGAAGAGATTTTGCATCCAGAAAAATACTACGCGCCTAATGTAGATTTTAGCGTGGTTGATGCGGCTAGTATGGTTCCAGAGGAATATCCCAAGGATGCCAAGCCAATCTATCAAGATGTGGCCGGTGAATTTGTAACTACACTCGTACTGGGAAGCTTAGTGTCGGATAAGTTCAAGGCGGCCCAAGCGGCAGCTGGTTGGGCTGGTGATCGTATTGCAGTTTTTGAGAAAGAGAATGGCGCCCAGCGTGTGCTTGTATGGGACACGCGCTGGGATACTCTTAAGGACGCTGAGGAGTTTGAAAGTGTTTTTAGGCTTCGCTTGCAGCTTAAATCGGCGGACAGTCTGGCGGCATTGCAGCGCGATGGGCAGAGGGTGCGTTTTGTTAAGCGCTGGATTAAGAGTTAGGACAATATAGCGGGTCGCATTGACTCCAGCGTAGGATGCTCGAATGTAAAGCCAAATGATTCAATCTTCTTACTGCTTACTCGGGCGCTACTTAGCAGCACTTCTTTGGCAAAATCACCTAATAAAAAACGTAGCAATGGCGCAGGCACATGCAAAATAGCTGGTCGATGCAGGGCTTTGGAGAGTAGTCGTGTAAGTTCTGCATTCGTGACTGGCTGTGGGGCAACAGCATTTATAGGACCACTCACTCGGGGAGTAGTCACACAAAATGCCAACATACGAACAAGGTCGGTTAAGGAAATCCAGCTCATGTACTGATTGCCGCTTCCAAGCCGGCCGCCAAGGCCGAGGCGGAAAGGAGTAAGCATGCGCGCCAGTGCCCCACCGCGTTCGCTAAAAACGACGCCAATACGCGGAATTACTGTACGAATACCATTCTGAGCGCAAACTTTAGTGGCATCTTCCCAGCCCTGACTTGTGTCCGCCAAAAATCCAGCGCCACGCGCGCTACTTTCTTCCACTAAATCGCTTCCACGATCGCCGTAGTAGCCGATGGCTGAAGCGGAAATAAAAACTGCTGGTGGCTGTTGGCAGCGTGCTAATGTAGATGCAAGCAGCGTGGTGCCACGAATGCGACTGTCACGAATAAGTGCTTTCTTTTTTGATGTCCACAGACCGCTGGCGATGTTTTCGCCAGCTAGGTGAACGACGGCATCCAAGCCTTCGAGTTTATGTGCCTCTATCTGATCTCCTAATGGGTCCCAGTAGATTGAGCCATGTTGTCCAGTATGGCGAACGAGCGGGATAACCTCATGCCCAGCTAGCCGGGCAAATTCGGAAAAAGCCTTTCCTACCAATCCGGTACTACCACTCAAGGCTATTTTTTTCTTGCCCGCCTTACTAAAAGCGGCCAAGGCTTCGGAGGAGTAAGCAACAGGCATACAAACCCAGCCTCAGTCATTTTTGACAAAAAAGGGATGAGGGGTTGGGCGGGCGAGTTCTTGGCGCAGCCAAGTCAAGCCGGGCAAGACGTGTAATCCATAAGGCCCGTGGGTCATTTCGAATTGCTTCAAAGTCACTGCTATTCCTTCTTTAGAGCCCGTGAGATCTGGTTCTATAATTAAATAGTGCTACTACTCGTCGGCTGGGTTTGTTATCCAAAAATTTTCTTAGCGATTTCGCTAGCCATCTTTGAATCGTATTGCCCAGCGTGTTTTTCCTTCAACATCTTCATGGCTGTGCCCATATTAGAGCCAGCAGTGTTGGCTTTAAACTGTGCGAGCAAACTTTCCAATGCTGAGGCAGACATTTGCTGTGGTAGAAATTTTTCAATCAAGGCAATTTCTATAGCTAGTTTTTCTTTAAGGTCTGCGCGGTTTGCTTGTTGGGCGAACTCCACCTCTTCTTTGCGCTTCTTTAGCTCCCGCTGCAGAACGGCGAGTACTCCGTCAGCTGGCAAGGGCTCAACTTTTTTTTCCATCTCTTCATACTGTACTGCAGCGAGGATGGTTCGAATAGCATCGAGGCGCACTCGGTCTTTGGCGCGCATCGCATCTTTCATGGCATTTTGTAATTGTTCTTTCATACTCGTATTCTCCTAAGCAGCCTTATTGTGAAGTTCATAACTTTGCATAAATAGATCTAGCTTCTTGGCAGTCTCTGCACTTATTAGGTGTTCGGTTTTGCATGCATCGATTTCAGCTTGTTCTGGACTGACTTTTATAATGTCGGTGAGGAATCGCTGAAGGATATGCTTTCGTGCGATGACAGCGCGCGCCAGCGCCTCTCCCGAAGTGGATAAGGCGAGGAAGCGATTGTCATCCTCTATAATTAAATTTTTTGCCTTTAGACTTTTTAGATTGGTCGACGCGCTGCCAGTGGTGATATTGAGATGGCGAGCTACATCGGTGACACGCGCGTAGCCGCGTTTCTCACGTAACTCCAAAATGGCGAGCAAGTGATGGGCTGCGCTGTGAGTTATGTTGTTTTCTTCAAACTGTTTCCAAACATCCATAAACTTTCTCGCGATGAATAAATGTTTCTTGCCTAGGGGTGTAAGTATTCTATATATGAAGTAAGTGCTGTCAACGGAAAACATTGCTTCAAAAAGTTAGCTATACCCCGGATAACTCATTTGAATTATTAATTTCAGTGTGAGCGCCGCACTCTAATATCCATATCAGCTTAGGGCCATGTTGCTGGTCGAAGATGCAGCGAAAAACTAGAGCGAACACCAGTGAAGTCCCAATTAATGCAATTGTGGACATTTCCTTCGATCTTCGCGCTAGCGTCCTCATAGCCACATGCTCTTGACGCTAGGTTCTAAATCCACGGGAAAGGTGTTAGCAATGTCGTATGCGGATTTTGTCTCACCTGCTTTGCTTGCTATTTGCACTTTTCTTGAGTGTTTCAAGCTGCTTAGCAATTGAACAGCCAGAGCATGTGATTCCCAGTCTCGGCCCGACAACTGTACTAGGGGCTAAGATCTCAATGGACGGCAATTTTATTGCTGAGGATGGTACTAAAGGGCGGCTGCGTGATTTTGCCAAGGACGGGCGCCCGTTTATTGTAGTTCCAGCCTACTATCACTGTCAGCATTTATGCGGCTTGGTCCTTAAGCACGTCGCTGAACTTGTAAGCGAACTTGGCTTAGTGCTTGGCCAAGATTATAGGGTGCTCACAGTTAGTTTTGACTCCTCAGATACGACTGAGCGCGCATTAGAACGAGCCAATGACAATTGGTCTAGCCTCCCAAACAAGGAACAAGCTTCTAGCGGGGGTTGGCGGTTTTTAATTGGGGATGGTGGCAGCGCTGAGAGCTTAATGAAAGAGGTGGGGTTTAATTATTCCCCGGACAAGGGAGAGTTTGCTCACAGCGCGGCAATAATGATATTGACACCCGACGGACAGATTTCACAGTATTTTACCGGTATTAGCGCGGCAGCGCGGGATGTAAAGCTAGCCCTTGTCGAGGCTAGCCGGGGAAGTATTGGAACGCCGCTAGATCATGTTCTATTGTTCTGCTTTCGCTTTGATCAAACGAAGGGGCGATATACATGGGCGGCATTCAATCTTATGCGAGTGGGGGCTGCGCTAACTTTGGTAGCACTAGTCGTAACGCTGTGGCTGCTTCGACGGGGGGAGCTTGTGAGCTCTAGCCGGAAAGGTTGATCAAGAGTAGTGTTGATGCAAATTTCCCAGGATTTCTGTTGCGTTCGCTTTCACCGGGTATAGACGCGTTAGAATAGGCTGCTGTTCGGTGAAAACGGCGCTTTGTGCATGTGTTGTGTTTTTTGCGAGGACGTAAATGTTTCGCTTCTTGCCTGAGCCAGCCTCAGAGTTCGCCCCTAATATCGACTGGATTAATAACCTAATTACTGATCTTTCAGTCTTTTTCACCGTGGCCATTGTTGGGGCCATGATTTATTTCGCTATCCGCTATCGTCGACGTGACGGCGTGGATCATGCGACTCCACGTATCTTAGGTAGTCACACACTTGAGGCGATCTGGACGGTGGTTCCAACTTTGGTGTGTATTTTTATCGCCTACTGGGGAATCGCGTACTATCGCGACATGCGAACTGTTCCTGCTGATGCCATCACGATCGATGTACGTGGTCAGAAGTGGAAGTGGGATTTCGAGTACTCTAACGGAAAGAAAACAACCTCGGAGTTGGTTGTTCCAGTTAATAAGCCAATTAAGCTAGTCATTAGCTCGCGCGATGTGCTGCACAGCTTTTTCTTGCCCTCCATGCGTGTAAAGAAAGATGCAGTCCCAGGCCAGTACACCTATCTTTGGTTTCGCCCAATTAAAGAAGGCGTGTTTCAGGCGTTTTGTACAGAGTACTGCGGCAAGGACCATTCAGCCATGCTCGCAAAGTTACATGTAGTGTCAGAAGCTGAGTTTGGGCGTTGGTTGAATGACCGCAGTGAAGAAGCATTAATGGCTAAGTTGGGACCAGCTGAGCGCGGAAAGGCCCTCTTCCAACAGAAAGGCTGTAATGCTTGTCACAGCTTAGATGGCTCACGCCTCGTTGGCCCATCGTTAATGAAGCTTGTTGGCCGTACTGAGAAGCTTAGCGATGGCAGCGAGCAGGTAGTAGATGAGAATTACATTAAGGAATCGATCTTAGATCCTAACAAGAAGGTTGTTGCAACTTTCCCACCGAATGTGATGCCGGCATTTGCTGGCCAACTTTCTGATGAGGACGTTGATGGTCTTATAGCATTCATACGAGCACAGGATGGCTCAGCTGTAGCGGCGGCTCCAAAGGCTGAAGCGGCTGTAAATGCTGCCAATATGACTCCAGCGCAAAAGGGAGAGCATATCTATCGCGATGCCGCCTATGCCTGCTTCGGATGCCACTCAGTTGATGGATCCAAAGTTGTGGGCCCAACTTTCAAAGGCGTATATGGACGCCAAGAAAAACTAACTGACGGCAGCTCAGTTACCGTCGACGATGCTTATATTAAGAATTCAATTCTTAATCCGGGCGCGCAGATTGTTGAGGGTTTCGCGAACATGATGCCACCATTCCAGGGTCGCCTGAATGACGATGACATCAAGAATATCATCGAGTACCTCAAGACAGTTAAGTAGTTTCGTAAGTTTGTTGCAGAGTGATGGAGAGAACATGAGTTCGCAGTGCACGGCAGGTACCTGTAATAGTTGCCACGATGACGATCATAACTACCTTAAGTATCCCAAGGGTTTTTGGTCATGGGTTACAACCGTCGATCATAAGCGGATTGGGCTGCTTTATTTGTTCACAATCCTAATCTTCTTCTTTGTGGCTGGAGTATTCGCCCTTCTGGTGCGAACAGAGCTCATGCACGCAGGAAGGGACATCATGGATGCAGAGACATATAACATGTTCTTTACGCTCCATGGCGCAATAATGATCTTCCTTTTTATCGTACCTGGCATTCCAGCCACGATGGGGAATTTCTTGTTGCCACTCATGATCGGAGCTAAGGATGTGGCTTTCCCGCGCCTTAATCTGATGAGCTATTACATCTATGTGCTCGGCGCGATTATGGCGCTAGTGGCATTGATTCGGCCGATCGGTCCTGAGGGACTTCAGAAGTTTCTAGCTGGGCTAGGGCTAATTGGACCAGTCGATACGGGCTGGACCTTCTACGCGCCTTACAGCTTGCAGTCTGGTAGTTCGGTTATATGGATGACTGGTGCAGCCTTTGTCTTAGGATTTTCATCAATTTTGACAGGTTTGAACTTCGTTGTAACTGTGCATAAGTTACGCGCTCCAGGTATGAGCTGGGATCGTTTGCCCGTTTTTGTATGGGCAACCTACGCGACAGCGATCATTCAAACTCTTGCTACCCCGGTGGTAGGCATTACCTTGTTGTTGCTCATCATGGAACGCGCCATGGGTGTTGGGATATTCAATCCTCAGCTTGGAGGAGATCCGGTTCTTTTTGAGCATTTCTTCTGGTTCTACTCGCACCCGGTCGTGTATATCATGGTGCTTCCAGCCTTTGGTGTAGTTGGAGAAATCATCCCTGTTTTCTCGCGCAAGCCAATCTTCGGTTATCGCGCCGTGTGCTACGCCTCTTTGGCAATCGCCTTCATCGGTTTCCTAGTATGGGCGCACCACATGTTTGTAGCTGGAATCTCAGATACTTCCGCGATCTACTTCTCGGCTGCGACATTCTTTGTGGCCGTTCCAACAGCCGTGAAAGTGTTTAACTGGGTTAGCACTATGTACAAGGGCTCAATTCGTTTTGAGTCGCCCATGCTTTACGCGATGGGCTTTGTGTTCTTGTTCATGGTGGCAGGTACGACGGGTATTTATCTAGCCACTTTGGCTGTTGATGTATTCTATCATGATACATACTTTGTCGTTGCCCACTTCCACTACACCATCCAGGGTGGAGCTGTGATCGGGCTAATGGCTGCCCTGCACTTCTGGTTCCCCAAGATGTCAGACAAGATGTATAATGAAACCCTCGCCAGATTTGCTTGGGTCCTAGATTTCGTAGGATTCAATCTGACGTTCCTGCCGCAGTTTGTGCTCGGAATGGAGGGAATGCCACGTCGCTATTACGACTATCTGCCTCAGTTTGAGCCACTACATCAGATTTCGACTGTTGGCTCTTATGTTAACGCGATTGGATACACAGCTGCCTTGATGAATTTGTTATTTGCGGCGTTGTTCAGTAAGCGTAAGGCCCCAAGCAATCCGTATAATTCTTTGTCGCTTGAGTGGCAGACTCAGTCGCCACCGCTACATGAGAACTTTAAGGAAACCCCGGTAGTGACCGACTGGACCTATGGTTATGGCGAACCGGTGGAGGGAGGCTCGCACTAGCATAGTTAGTGCTTGCGCTTAAATGAGTTGTTTTTAGTTTAATGAGTTCGATACTTACTAAGGATGCCGTATGAGTACGTATGCGCAAACAGCGGATCAGGAGCAAGGACCTCCGCATGTTCATCACATGGATCCCGTTACAGCTTATCATGCCGCTAAGTTCGGCATGTGGTTGTTTCTGGCGACTGAGGTTTTGCTCTTCGGGGGCTTGTTCGCAGCCTTCGCAGTTTATCGCTGGTACTATTTGTCAGAGTTCCACCATGCTAGCCATCACCTAAACTGGCAGCTTGGCGCAGTTAATACCTTGGTTCTTCTTTTTAGTAGCTTCACAGCGGCGCTTGCGGTGGATGCAGCGCAACATGGTGATAATGCGCGGGTGCGAAAGAACCTACTCTTCACTATTTGCTGTGGTTGTATTTTCTTGGTGATTAAGTACTTTGAATGGAGCGCTAAGTATCATCACGGACTTTTCCCAGGAACTGCCGAATTTAATGGCGCAGAGTTCAACCAAGCTTATAAGAGCTTCTTTGGATTATATTATTGCATGACAGGTCTGCATGCCTTCCACGTCATCGCTGGTATGGGCCTTCTGTTCTGGGTATTCCGCAAGGCGCAGCGCAATCGTTTTTCGGCTGATTATTACACACCGGTCGAGGTAGGAGCGCTGTACTGGCACTTGGTCGATCTGATCTGGATTTATCTATTTCCATTACTGTATTTGGTTGGTTAGGAGACGACAATGTCGCACCATCACGGATCTCACTCGCACGATGATATCTCGCATGAATTGGGGCACGTAGTGCCGTACAAGGTTTATGCGACTGTCTTCGGTTCACTAGTAGCACTGACTGTTATTACAGTTGCCGTATCACGAGTCGATTTCGGCGTACTGAACATTGTAATTGCCATGCTGGTTGCTTCAGTTAAGGCCATGTTGGTTGCCTTGTTCTTTATGCACCTTAAGTATGAAAAGCCAATTACTTGGATGTTCGCATTTTTCCCAATTTTCTTGTTGGGGCTGCTAATTGGCGGTGTCTTTTTGGATAATCCATTTCGCTCTGACCCAACTGTGCATGTGAGCGCGCCAGCAGCTAGTTCGGGCGCTGCGGCACACCATTGAGAGACGCTTGAGTCGGGCATTTTTGTAAGGCGCCCGGCATAACAGTGCCGGGGTCACTAATTAGTGCTGAAGGTTTGTTGAGCGCGCTTTTTCCTTAGCAGTCATTAGCTTTTCTAGTCCTTCACGTACATCATCTTGCTGCGGGGCATTGTCCAAGATTCGGCGATACCAATATTCCAGTCGTCCCCAATCCTTCCTAGCCAACATAATGTCGGCCATAAGACGTTCGGCAGCTAAGTAATTTGGATATATGGCTAGGGCAGTGCGTAGATGCTGTTCGGCCTGAACGTCATCCTTTGAGTTCTGGTAGTAATCCACTGCCAGCAAGTAATGTGCCTTTGGGCTTCCCGGCCGATCTTGAACTGTAGCAGAGAACAGTGTGCGGTTATCTGCCCATATTTTGATGCGTTGCAGTGTCCTGCACGCTAAGGTCAGCAAAAGCAGTGCAGCAAATATAGCCAGAATTTTACGTTGGCTTGGTAGTTGAAAGGCCTCGTTGAATGCTCCAACTAAGAAAACAATTAGTCCCAAACTTGGAGTGAATGCTAGACGCTCTCCCATTATTGTTCCGATTGGGGTGATTAAATTGCTCGTTAACGCAAAGGCGATTAAGAACCAAAGCATTCCAAAGGCGTAGGGTTTTGTGCGTTTGCGAATCCACAAAGTGATAAGTAGACCCAAACTAGAGAATACAACCAGCCCATGCATGGAATATGTGTCTGCCAGTAATTGTTGTGGGCTCTGGGAGTAGTCAGCGGAAAGGTGAAACGGCGCAATAACGCGTACTACATATTCTCCAAGAATTCGAAGCGCTGGAATAGTGCGCTGTGATGCCGAGAGATGAAAAAGCGGGTTTTCAACCCAAACTTTAGCATCAGGGCGGAGCACAAAGTTATCACCGAGTGCCAGGTAGCGAAGAGCGAGGGGAACGGCAGCCGCCAGTAATAGAATCAAGCCAGTCCAGAAAATAAAAATTTGACTGGGTGCTGCATGAGATTTGTCTGGGCGAGAAATCCAGGCATAAGCTGGAGCGAGCGCAATAAATAGGATGCCAGACTCTTTGGCTAAACCAGCAAAGCTTAAGCAAATTGCTGAGCTTACTAAATAAAAGCAGCTGAGTAGCGGCGAACGGCATAATGAGGAAGCTCTTAGGGCCGAAGAAAGACAGAGGCAACCGGCTAGACCAAAAATTGCCGAGAGTAGTTCAGCACGTCCTATCACATTGGCAACAACTTCTACATGTAGAGGGTGGGCTAGGTACAGCAGGCTCGCCCAAAGTGTAAGGCGCATATCCTTCAACCAGCCAGCGATGAAAGACACGACTATAAGTGAATAAATGGCAAAAAGAATAATGTTGGTCTGATGGTATGGGTAGGGAACAAGTCCAGCAAAAGCGTAGTTTATCTTGTAGCTTAGAATACTAAGTGGCCTAAATAAGTTGCCGGGCGGGGTAGGGGAGAAAAATGGTGTTAAAAAACCAGAGAGCCCATTATTAACAGTAATCAGGGGGTTGTATATAATTTGCAGCGCGTCATCGAAGGCAAAGTTAAAATCAGCGCTCGGTAGGTATAGTAGCACACATAAGGTAGCAGCCAAAAATGGGAGTAGTCGAGGAAGCTTTGATATATTCATCACTAATGACTTTTGTGAAAAGCTGATCTGCAATAATCGCTATTCGATCTGACAGACAGTGTCAGACATTAAGTGGCTAACTAAAAACCACAGAGCGCACAAAGTTCACAAAGGTTAGGGCTCTAGGACCCTTACCATCCTCTGTGAACTTTGTGCGCTCTGTGGTTTCATAAGAGCTTCGGTTAGCCCGTTTCATCAAATACAGATTTCTACAGCTGAACGCTAGGTGCCGAGTATATATGGTTTTTGCGGTCGCAAAAATGCAAATCTAGCGCTAGCATGCTTTACAGAGTGTCCTGACTCGGTGGTTTCCGTGGCTGAAGAGACGGGCAGCTAACGGGCGAAGGGATTATTGCTAAAAACAGCCAGCCCAGGCTCCACCAAGAAAGGAATGCTTTGATTTTCTATAGGGTAAAACAGGTATTATTTCGACTCACTCTTTAATGGGCCAGGTATGATCAAGTATGAACCTATTTCCTATAATGTAGGGCGCCAGCACGTCATAGTAAGGGCCACTGGAGCTGATACCAGCGGCGTCTGCGCTTTATTGGAAATGCATCACCCAGCAGATTGTGGTCCTCCGCTACATTGGCATGCGCATGAAGATGAAGGGTTCTACGTTTTGGCTGGTAAGTATCAGTTCTGGGTTGGCGATAAGCAACTAACAGTAGTACCTGGAGACTTTGTGATGGCAAAGCGAGAAGTTCCACATTCATTCCGCAGTTTGGGTCCCGAGCTTGGCAAGATGCTGGTATATTTCACGCCAGCCGGCTGTGAGCGATATTTTGAAGAGATGAGTGCTGTTCCACTAGATGACCCACAGCGAGACAGTAAGTGCGAGGCTTTAGACAGAAAGTACGGGATTACCATCAAATGATGCGTTGGCTTTTTGCGCTTATAGTAGTTGTACTCACTAGCGCTGCAGCGTATGCGGAGTCCAAAAAAATTGGCTTGATTCTCCCGCTCTCCGGCCCTGCGGAGCTGATGGGCAGCAGCTTGCGAGGCGTTGCTGAGCTTGCCCACTTAAAGCGACTGACTCCGGTGTTTGAGGACGATCGCTGCGAGGGAAAAACCGCTATTTCGTCGTACCTAAAGCTTAAGAACGAAGGCGTGCGCATTTTTTACATAGCCTGTAGTGGAAGCATCCTAGCTGTTGCCCCAATCGCTAAGCGCAACGGAGATTTGATATTAACCACTTATGCTGGTTCTGCTCGGATTCGTGAGACTGGTGATGAGGTAATACGGTTAAACCCTGATGCGATTTCCGTCGCGCAAGGGGTAGTGCATATGCTGGGAAAAGATCTACTGCCGGTCGCTATTCTTTACGAAGAGCAAGAATACGCATCTTCATTTGCTGATCGGGTAGCAGAGCTGCTTAAGGATGCAGCGGTAGAGAAAGTGTCCTATCGTGCAGGGGAAGTGTCGTATAGTGCAGAGTTGCTACGCATCAGGAAAAAGCAACCCAGAAGCATTATTTTCGCCCCAGTCGCAGATGGTTCAGCCAAGCTGATCTTGAAGGCGCTCTCGCAGAATGGAATAAACATTCCGCTAATTGGAGAAGTAAATCTGTGCGATTTTCCTTTCAAGCCATCTGATTTTGGCTTACATGGCCGCTGTGTCTCGGCCCGTTTTGATGGAGAGGCATACCGCCAGTTCTTGGCCGACTACACGAATCTTTTGGGGCATGCCCCGTCTTTCCCATTCTATGATGCCTTGGCTTTGGATCTACTACAGTTTCTAGATCGTGAAATAGATGGGGCTACAGATGTGACTGCACTAAAATTAAAAATTCTAGCAGGGTTCTCTGGAAAATTTGCGCAATACTCGCTATCACCTCAAGGTGAGCCTACTAGCAGTGACGGGTATTTGATAAACAGCGATTATTAGGGGCAAGATTGTAATTCCCCTAGAAATACCGACATTCGCGCCAGTGGGTTAGGACTGTGTTGGATTTTTCAAATAGTCTCTAATAAGAATATTGTTTAGCGCTACTACGATAGGCAATTTCGTGGTCTAAACTTTCTAGTTGCTCAGCATTTATGTATACAAGGCGCCCAACTCGCTCTAGCCGACCTCTTACAAGAAGGCAGCTATGATTTATAATAATTTTTTGGAAGCGCTCGAAAATTTGTGGCTTGATAATTAAATTAAGCATAGCAGTTTCATCTTCTAGAGTTAGAAAAACTACACCATGCGCTGTATGTGGACGTTGGCGTACAAGAACAACACCAGCTGCTGCAACTCGCTCTTTAAGGCGTGAAGGAGGAAAGTCTTGTAGCTCCCGCGCACTGGTGGCGCCGCGTTCTAGTAGCATTGAGCGGATAAATTGTATCGGATGGGCGCGTAGCGATAGGCCTGTCATCTCATAGTCTTGAAACATAGATTGCTGGGTGCTAATGCCTGGCAAGTTAGTTTTTGTTTGTGAACTGTTAGGGGGCGAAAAATATAGATCTAGTGGTGCAATTTGATTTGGCAGAGCTCTAATGTGCCAAAGCGCATCGCGACTCGAAAGGCCAAGTGTATGAAAAGCGTCAGCGCGTGCCATAAGCGAGAGAGTCGCCTTGTGTAGCCGTCCGTAGCGCTGTGCAAATAACCAAACTTCGTTTAGTGAAGAGATGCTATGATTGCTAGCGCATTGGCAAACAATATTGGCCTGACTCTCAGCGATTCCCCGTATCAACCTAAAGCCTAACCGCAAAGCCGTCCCTTCAATGGCGCAGTCCCAACCACTTTTAAGTACATCAATTGGTAGAACCTGCACTCCGTGTTGGCGAGCATCGCGTATAATTTGGGCCGGCGCATAGAATCCCATCGGCTGGCTATTAAGGAGCGCCATCGCAAATATAGCTGGATGATGGCGCTTAATCCAAGCCGAAGCATAGACTAGCAAGGCAAAAGAGGCGGCATGTGATTCGGGGAAGCCATACTCACTAAAGCCTTTCATCTGCTCACAGCAGGTTTCGGCAAAACTATGCGAGTAGCCATTTTTTAACATGCCTTGCACAATACGTGCTGTAAAAGAAGCCAATCTACCCTTGTCCCGTTTCCAGGCTGCCATGGCGCGCCTTAGGGCCTCGGCTTCATCCGGCGAGAAGTCTGCCAACACAATTGCCAGACGCATTGCTTGTTCTTGAAATAGTGGCACGCCTAATGTCTTGCCAAGAATGTCAACTACGCGCTTATCTGGATAGTATGGCTTTTCCAGTCCATTGCGGCGCTTTAGAAACGGATGCACCATATTTCCTTGGATTGGCCCTGGTCTAACTATCGCCACTTCAATAACTAGATCATAGAAGCAGCGTGGCTTTAGTCGAGGCAGCATTGACATCTGCGCGCGAGATTCAATTTGAAATACGCCAACAGTGTCCGCTTCACATAGCATATCGTATACAGCAGGGTCTTCTGCTGGAATGGAATGTAGATCTAGGCGCTTTTGCTGAGCTTTTGAGTGCTGTTTGTTTATTTCATCTAATGCCTTGCGTATGCAGGTCAGCATTCCTAGGGCAAGGATATCAATTTTGAGAAGCCCAAGCGCCTCAATGTCGTCTTTGTCCCATTCAATAATCGTGCGTTCTTCCATGCCGGCTTTAAGAATCGGCACAAATTCGCTAAGAGGACTATCGGATATAATAAAGCCACCAACATGCTGTGATAAATGTCGCGGAAAACTAAGTAATTCGTGGGTAAATCGCATCGTCTGCTGAACGCGTGGATCTAAAGGATCTAGCCCAAGCGCGCGCAATTCCTCAGCTGGTAGTGCGCATTTGGTCCAGTGGTGAATCGATTTGGCAAGACTTCCAGCAATCTGATTAGAAAGCCCCAGTGCTTTGGCTGTCTCTCTCACAGCGCTGCGTTGACGATATGTGATTACTTCAGCTGTGAGTCCGGCACGTTCACGACCAAAACGCGAATATATATACTGAATGACTTCTTCGCGCCTTTCATGCTCAAAATCTATATCTATATCGGGCGGTTCTTTGCGTTCACGGCTGACAAAGCGTGCAAATAAAAGATTTATCCTGCTTGGATCCACAGAAGTGATACCAAGACAAAAGCAAACAGCTGAGTTTGCAGCAGCTCCGCGGCCTTGGCATAAAATTCCACGTTCTCTGGCAAAACGTACGATGTCGCGACAGGTAAGAAAGTATTTCTCGTAGCGAAGCTCATGGATGAGCTTCAACTCTTGCTCGATTGTCTGGCGTACATCTGCTGGGATTCCTTCAGGGAAGCGTTGTTGCGCTCCATCCCAAGTAAGCTGAGTTAGATATTCAAGGGGAGTTGCTCCAGGCGGGCAAATCTCTTCTGGATACTCATAACGTAGTTGTTCCAAAGAGAATGAACTTGTCCAGTCCGCTATCTCCAGAGTGCGTTGTAGTGCCTCAGGAAAATGCCGGTAGATATAGTGCATTTCTTGAGGCGTGTGCAAAAAGGCTTCAGTATTCTGTTGCAGCAAAAAGCCAGCATTCTCGATCGTTACACCTTCACGTATGCAAGTTAGCACATCAGCTAGTGGCTTACGCTCAGGAATATGATAACGGGCCACATTGCTCGCCACCAAAGAGAGCTTACTATCGCGCGCCAGTGCACAGGTGCGTTGCAAAAAATACTCACTGGCATATCCATAGTTAAGGTTGAGCATGACAGAACTAAAGCTCCGCGCATGCTCGCCAAGAAAACGTGCGACATTATGAATATGAGCTTCAAGTGAGGGGCTTGGGCAGTGAGCAAAAGTGTGGCCTGGGCAGATTGCAAAAGCGGAATCATCAATTACTTGCGCTAGATCCTCTAGAGTTAGAAAACATTCGCCCTTAGATGCGCGCAAGTTGCCAGTAGTTAAAGTCTGGCAGAGCCTGCCATACGCAGCGCGTGAGTGAGGGTAAACGCAGACCAAGGCTTGGGAGGCGTTTGCCTCCGGTTTATCACGTATTATAAGTAACGCGCCAATAATAAGTTGCAGGCCCACGTTGCGAGCTGCACAATGTGCGCGCACTATTCCAGCTAAGCTATTTAAATCTGTAATGGCTATAGCGCGTAAGCCAAGTTCATGAGCGCGTCTTATATGCTCTTCAGCATGGCTGGCCCCACGCAAAAATGAGAAATTACTGAGCGCGCAGATCTCTGCATATGTTGAGAGAGATTGGTTTACCATAGACCATGAATGAACCAAAAAAGGCTTTTGCGCTCTCGGAATACCCATAGCCAACGCCCACGCTGATCTTGCAAGCGGAAATACTCTCGTTCGTCATAGACTGTCTCTGGATACTGTTGCCACCATTCAGGAGCTATGCGCTCTGGGCCAACTGCGGATAATATTTTTAATTCCTCACCTTTCCATACGATTCGTGCAGGAGCTTTATCAGGCAGCATTGCTAGAGCCGTGATCTGCTCTGGCTTGCGCAGCAGTTGGGGCGGGCGATTGATAGTAAAAATAGGTGTGTTATAAGTCGCTGCTATTCTGCGACAGAGCGGCGCATACTCGAATGATCGTTCCGGAATAAATGATTCATGATAGCCGATCTGTCGAATGTTGTTTTCCCCAATTGCGCTTGAAAGGCAATTTAGGAACTCAGAGCTCTGCGTTAGAAGTTGCTGTAGATCGTGTGCCTGCAAAAAATCACGCTGCTCTTCGCTCGCATGCTCTAGGCGTTTGGCGTGTACTTGAATCAGTGTTGCTCCAGCAGGCAGGGGCCACTTTTCAAGAATCGGCGCAATGATACTTTGAAGATGCTTAAAGCTCTTTGTGGCACTAGTAAGCGAAAGTTCTCGCTTATCGCAAAACAAATCCCCACTGTCGCGTTTGCCACTGATAACGATACGAAATAAGGCCGCGCGGTGCCGTTTTGCAAGTAGGGCTGCAAAAAGCTCTTCAAAAAGGCACAGAACTGCTAAGCATAGCGGCGCATGTCCGCAGATAGGAATTTCAAATCTTTTGCATACTTTGAAAATGCTAGGGCGGGGTATGGCCGATATGCGCTCTTCAACATAGCCGAGGGCTTGGTCTATTCTTCTCAATGTTTCTACCCCAAAGCGCGCAGCTAGTTCTTTTGGGGCAAGCTGTAGTACGTCGCGTATTTGTTTAAGCCCAACAAGGTAGAGCCCAGAAAGTATTTGTTCTGGAAGGCGTAGCGCTGCAAGTGGAAGAGTAGCCAACGCAGTGCGCAAAGAGGTGTGTGCTGCAATTGTTATTTGAGTGCTAGGAGCAAAGCGTGACAAAGCCCAGGCGCTCCCGATAGTGGCAGTTAGAGCACAGCGGCATTTTATGCCAACGCGAGCAAAGCGCGCGCTGATTTTTTCTACAATAGACTGTTCTGAGTTATATAGGCGTTGCATGCCGGAAAGATCCAGGATTAAGCCAAAATGGAGAGGGCTTAACTTGTCTAAGCTTGCACATTTGTAAGCTGCTATAAGTTCAGGATCTAAGCTGCAAATTGGACTAAGGTTGTCAGCGCGCAGTGCAATGCGATAGAGAGCTCGCACATCTGAGCGCCCATCCCATGCATATATACGTGCTTGCGGACAAAGTGCGCGCGCAAGAGAGAGTGGCATGCCATTTCGAATGCCATCTTGCTCTGCCTGCTCGCAGGCATGCGCGACGCTAAGCTGCTGCGCTCTTTGACGCGTTAATACTACCGGAGCATTGTGACCTATGTGGCGCATCACTCTTTGAATTGGCCAACGTGGTAGGTACACGCACAAATAGCGTCGGTTGATATGAGACATGAGAGATGTCCTCGGCAAGTTCTATGATCCAAGAGCGCTGCTTAGGCTGAAACCCTTTATAGTGCATAAGTTCAAGTTGAAAGCGGGGATGCTGAGAAGTAGAAGGATAAGACTGAATTTTCCAGCGCGAACGAGAGCTTTGAATTCCAGTTTTGATGTTTAACTGGCGCACGAGAAAACATATGGCACCACTTTTACGAGCAGCTAGAGAAAGCTTGCGACTTAAGCGCAGAGATAGTTGGTCTTGGGTGGCAATAACTGCAGCAACAGCAGGCGATTGTAAAGCAAAGTGCAAAGCCCATAATTTGCTTGAGGCATCGGGCGGATCGATAAATAGGCAAGCTGAGTACTTTCCATTATTGGAAAGACATCCGCAGCGACTTAGTATATGTGGTGTAGGCCATACATCTCTGCCAATCCATATAATAAACTTTTGAGACACTAAGTCTCGCAAGAGATTTCCAGCGAGCAGAGATAAAACACTAAGAGGCGCATGTTGACAGCAGTACTCGTGTACCGCTCCGCAGGCAAATACTCCACTGGGAAAAGCTGAGTCGATAGCCTGTGTGCCGAAGTTGATTGTATTTGGGGGTGAGGCTGAGGAAGAATATTGTGCTTTCAGTAGATCAACAAAAGTTTTTGGTGATAAATGGGTTTCAGACTGCTCAGTATGTTGGGCAGGGGATATAAGCCCAGCATCTAGTAAGTCGCTGATAGAGCGTGCGCGGCCATCTGATAAAATTTTTTCGTCTGCTTTTAAGGTAGATCCTGCCAGCGGATTTAGTTTCAACTCTGGCAGTGAACTAGCCTCAATTAAACTCGAATATCTTAGGGGGGTATCTCGCATATTGCATATTCTAGTATAATTCTATAGTAGAATCTATATAGAAATATGCGGTGGACCTGCTAACATTCACCTTCTGTTAAAAATGAATTGAGACCGGGCCTGTCAAATCGGACTTGCCTCTCTAAGTAGTCGCACGATACGTGGCACTGGTCTAAATTGTCCGACAAACTGAGCAAATTTGGCAGGGAGATGTTGAATTTCTTGCTGCGCCCATGCGGCGAAAGAGGCCTGTTGCTGACTCAAATTGGAAGCATTCAGACCATGATTTGTCATTACATTGCGTAATTCCACAAGCAGTTTAACGGCATCTGGGAGTTCCGCAAAATTGTCTTCCAACATATCCAGCTTGTTAATTGCGCGACGATCATCGGGAGCTATGTATAGTAAAGTCGCAACCGCCCATGTTTGTACCGATTCGAATTGATGGCGCGTGAGTTGAAGGACAGCATCGATGATATCATGCTCCACGGCTTTTGCGGGGAGTGGCGCTTGGGTAGGTGTTGATGTGCGAAGGAAAGGTTTTATAGCCGAAGTTGGGACATGCTCGAGTGCGTATAGTGCCCAAATAACTTCTTTAGTTCTAATGAAGTTAGGCTGGGCTGTCTCGGCGTGAAATTTAAAACACTTTACAAACGTTGGTATAGCATCAGTAGAAAAAGCAGCTAGAGCTCTATAAATTCCGCCCACCTCCCAACTTACATCTTTTACTCTTAATTGCTGTACACGTAGAGCAGCTTGCAGTCCTAACTGCTCTATCACGTTAGCGCGTGCGTCCTTAAAAGCAGATGCCTCTAGTCCGGCAGTAGATGAGGCAAAGCGCCGTGCAATATCAAGGCCAGCCCAGAAGAGCATTCGATCTTGGCTATTTTCAAATGCGAGATTAAAAATTGAAGTATCAAGTGTATGTGGGATTAACGCCCCAGTAAGTCTTAGTGCCGCTTCTTCAAGTAAAGAGGCGAAATCACGATCGGCTATGGATTCCACTTCGGGAATGTTGTCGATTCGCTCGCCGGTATCAAGGAAATGTACAAATTTTTTTAAACCGGCCTCTCTTTGGTGCTCATCACTTATCTCCAAGATTGCATCTAACTCTTCAATTAATGTAAGTGCGGAAGCCAAGGCTTGAATATCACTAGCCTGCTTGCCATCTTGCTGAGGCATCCCGATACAAAATGCGCCTATGTCGATCGCCTCAGCGTCGGTAAGCTTATGATGAAGTGCTTCAGTCGCTGATCGGAATTGGATGCTTGCACTAATCGGAAAAAGATTCAGAACAAGCGCCTGGAGCCCCTGGCGAATTTGGGAGATCTCAATCGCAGCGCTAGCTTGGTGTGTGGCAGTAATAGCGGCGGCGAACTGAGTAGCCCAAAAACGCAAGACTGCGCAAGAATCAATCCTCCTATTGAACAATAAAAATTCAGATGTAACTTCTGGATGATTAGCTTGAGCTGCGGCAGCAGGATCCACTGCCTCTCCCCGTAAGGGGGGCCCCCCAGTGCTGGGTTGGGCAGTATCATCTGGGCGTGGCGTAAGGTCCATCTAAGTACACCAAGTGAAATAAGCAGAGAGCTGTGCGAGTACTACATCCCTAGAAACAAACTCGCGCGAATTTCAAAGGCGGTACTACATTTGAGTACGATATTAAGAGCGCGTAACAAAATGAAGTGGATTGCTTCGCTTTGCTCGCAATACGAGACCGTTAAGGTTGCCTAAAGCATTTTTATGGCGGGCTTTAAGCTACTACTCTTCGGGTGCGCCCAAATCATACCAACAATCGGAATTGTAACCTGTCTAGCAACCTTAACCCACGCTCTAGGGCTTGGGACTTAATCGCAAGCAAAGCGAGTGGCAAGAGCTTTTGGCATTAACTAGCTTGTATTGGACTAGGGGCTGCTGAGCCAGACGCTCATCTTCTAAAAATACAAGCGATATCAGACAGCTACACCCACTTGCACCGCGTGGTAGCATTAAGCTTACTAAACAAAAACCAAGTGAGCTAATTTATACGTCTATGCGTAAAACTACGCAACTCCAGGGGCGAGGAGCTGTTTTAATGTGCAATAGTCGCTATTCAATCTGACAGACAGTGTCAGACATCAATGTAGCCAATTAAAAACCACAGAGCGCACACTGCCTGTTTGATCGAATACAGATTTCTACGTTTAATTGGGCATTGGCTGCAATCTCTCCCATCTACAGGTGTGGTCACCAGGCAGCAAATAGAAAGCGCGCTATATTTCCTGTCGTTCAAAATGCTCAAGCCGAACTCTGCCGATATCTATGCGGTTTGTAAAACTCGAATAGAGCAAGAATGCGGCTAGACAGGCGCGATTTTTAATCCAACTTGGGGCATACAATGGCGGCGCAATGAATCCATTTGCAAAGTATTCATCCAGTGCCAAAACATCACTCAAAGCTAAGCGCCCACTGAAAAGGTAGTTAGGGTAGTTTGTTCGTCCCTCTTCAATCGCCTTCAACAAAAAGCGTTCGATAAAGACGAGCCCTTCAAGGTACACAACATCTTTTGTGTACACTATGCGTCCTCGTACATCTCCGCCTCGAAAAATGCGCATTGTGGAATGAAAGCTCTCTAGCTCATCTTGCCCTGAATCCAGGAAAAATTTGAATACCTCAATGAAATTTGCCCCTTCCATTGCAAGATGAACTGCCTTTACCCGCAAAGCTATGCGCCTTAATCTATTCAAGTCGATTGAAGTCGTAATTAGTTCAGCAAATAAGGCCAGGCCTTCTTGCGCTCTGGTAGTGCGGGGCGCCCCCAAACCTAACGACTTTAAGTTCGGTTGTTCTCTGCCATTAAGCATAGTTAGTGTGTGCACGAATGCTTCATGGTGAACAAGTTGGGGTATGTCTGCCCAAGAAAAGCAAGTTCCACCTCGTATGCGAATCCTTCTTGCGCCAGCAGCTGCCTTAGATGCGAGCGTATTGTCGATTACTACTTCTACTGGGTGGTTGGTGAAAACAGGCGCGATTTGGCGACTTAGTTCATCAGCTACGACGCTTGGCAAAACGCAATGGTCAGCTTCAGTTGTATGAATTGATTTTGTAAAACTTGCTGTAGTTTGCAGGAAATGCTCGGCTGCCTCGAGTATGCTGATTCCTGAATTGCCAATAGTCTCGCGGGGCGTGCCGTAGAGCGTCGAAGAGATTTCTGTGAATGCGGCCGTGCCCAAACATTCAAGCATTGCCGCAGCAATGCAGTAGCTCTCGGCAGTCTTAAAGATGTAGTTCCCTATTGGATGGTGCTGATCGCAGTCGCGCATGATTTCTTTAAGTGCGCCGGTAGTAGAAGAATAGTTTTTGCCCGTGTATGAAACCTCTGGCAAGATAGGATTGCCTTTGTTCCAGGAATCCAGGAACTTTTGCGCTAAGTCTGGTGGCCAGGCCAGGTTGCTGAGTACTTTAATTGATTTTGCGGCTTCGACCAGCCTAGCGTCCAGTGACACCAGCTTTTGTAGCTGCTGATTGATGACGGCGCTACTCATGATTTCGACCAGGCTGCAAAGGACTTAACAGAATATTCTATCAATGCTCCTGCTACATCCTTATTTGTGGCGCTTTCAATGCCTTCCAATCCGGGCGAAGAGTTTAGCTCCATTACTAGCGGACCGTCTTTACCTTCCAAAATATCAACTCCAGCTACTTGTAGTCCCAGCACTTCAGCAGCTTTTACAGCCACAGCTTCAAAGCTGGGCTCAAGCTTTACTGGCTCGACTCGTCCGCCGCGATGGAAGTTGCTCCTAAACTCCTCATCCCGCGCAATGCGGCGCATGGCGGCGACTACCTTTCCGCCAACCACAAACGCTCTAATATCTCGACCTCTGCTCTCGGCGACGAAGCGCTGAATGATTACCTGCTTCTGATTTATCTGCATGGTTTCAAAAATCGCTTCGGCCGCTTTGGCTGAATCAGCTAACATAACCCCGATGCCTTGAGTGCCACGATTTAGCTTGACTATAACTGGAGGGCCACCGAGCAGGGCAATTGCTGAAGCCACGTCACTTGCGCGAGAGACAAGCGCAGATGCAGGCACTGGTACCTTATGCTGCGCAAGTAACTGGGTGGTGGCAAATTTCTCTCGAGATACTAGTAGTGATCGCCAGGCAGTTAGAGAAAAAGTACCACTCTCCTCAAATTGCCGAACCACTGAAATTCCAGGACTGGGGCTGATGGCGCCCAAGCGCGGAATCAAAATATCCATTGGCGGGACAGGCTTGCCGCCTAAAAGTACGTTTAGGCCATCCCCATCGCAGTGTAAATGTAACTGGCTAGCATCAAGCAGCTTAACAGAATGATCGCGGATGGACGCGGCTTGACGCAGTCTGCGGATACTAAAAGAGTCTAGGACGAAGCTTAGTAGTGAGATTTTCGCTGAGCGAGCCATGTTGGCCAGCATAACAGTATAGCGCCTGTTTCTAAATAGTTTCTCGAGAAGCCCTGAAAAGGTGCCCTGCTTTGCTAGGGTGGATGCCGTGCTTGCAATATGAGCCCGTTAAGCTTGCCTAGGGCGTACTCTTAGTCGCTCTGCAATTGCCCCACCCCTTTGGGCTATGGCATCCTGTGAAGGTGTTGCAACCACCTACATCACAAGAAGATAACTTTGCGCTTACTCCAAGCTTGCGCGCCTCAAATCGCGACGGGATGGCTTGGGCTTGCATGGTTGGCTTAGGCGAAAGCTTTATTAGCGCGTTCGGAATTTTTCTAAAGGCGAGTTCGCTACAATTAAGCTTACTGAGCACACTTCCACAGTTCTTTGGTGCGATATTCCAGATGATTGGCGTCTGGGCACAGCGTTTTTTTAGAAGCAGGAAGCATGCTATCAGCTGTGCAGTGGTAGTTAACGCGGCAGTTTGGCTGCCGATAGCAGGTCTTGCCGCGCTTGCGCCAAGTAACGTTTCAAGTGTCTGGATGCTACTTGCGTTGCTTTTAGTTTATTACGCCAGCACCAATTTCTATAACCCGTTTTGGAGCAGCCTGATGGGGGACCTGGTTCCACCTGAGGTGCGCGGACGCTATTTCGGGCGACGCAATAAATTGGTGGGTCTAAGCACATTTTTGGCTGTGTTTGTGGGTGGCCAGTTACTGGATTTTGGCAAGTATCTGGGGGAAGTGCGCTACGGGTTTGTGGTTATATTCGTAGGCGCCTTTGCAGCACGTGTCGCTTCTTATATCTTTTTGCAGAGCTATGATGATCCACCGCATGAGGTGCGACATGAACACCACTTTAGCTTCTTGCAGTTTTTGCTGCGTTCGCCCAGGTCCAATTTTGCACGCTTTGTCTTTTTTGTTTCCATTATAAATGGAGCTGTAAACATATCAGCGCCATTTTTTACCCTCTATATGCTGCGTGATTTGCAATTCTCCTACATGCACTTCACGGTTATTACGGCGATGAACACCGCTACCCAATTTTTGACAATGCAGATTTGGGGGCGGGTTAGCGATCAGTTCGGCAATAAAAAGATTCTTAACTTGTGTGGATACGGCATTGCGCTAAGTCCTGTTTTCTGGATTTTTAGCTCTAATACAATCTATTTATTATGCGCGCAGATGTACGCAGGATTTGTTTGGGCAGGCTTTAACTTAGCGGCAGCTAATTTCATCTATGATGCTGTCACCCCGCCTAAACGCGCACGCTGTGCAGCATACCAGGCTATGGTGAACGGTACCTTTGTGCTGCTGGGATCGGCACTTGGAGGTTTTCTGGTGGATCGCTTGCCAGAGCAAATCAGTGTTTTTGGTTGGAGCTGGGCACCTTCTTCGCCCTTATTTTTTATTTTTGTTTTGTCCGGAGTCGTGCGTTTACTGACATCGGTTATCTTATTGCCCTTATTTAAGGAAGTTCGGCAAGTCGATGGCATTAGGCACGCTGAGCTGATCTTCCGTATCACCAACTTAAGACCAATGGCAGGTGCGACTTTCAGCATTCTCACAAGTAGTTGGCGTCGCAAAAAGCGCTAGCTTAGGGGTTCAAGTAGTTAGATAGCATCAATTCCACCTTGGTGTTTCATCGAGGTCGCCTGCAAGCAAGCACATAAGGCATTGAAATTAAAAGCCTTGCTATCCTCCCCGCCCAATTTAGCTAAATATCTCAACCAATTATGCCGACTCATTAAATTGCCATTCGTATGGATGCGAGGCTTATGAAAGTTAGTGATGGATCACGACTAAAAGAGTTACAGCAGGCTCTAGCCTCGCCTAAGGCTGATCCAATCGGAGCTAGCCTAAAGCGTCAAATTCTAAATTCCTACGCACCCACCACAAGCGACACGCCAACTATTTCTGAAATTGAAAAGCATGTGGATGATTACCGTAAAGGTAAGGGCAATTTATCAGAGAGTACTGCCCATAGAATTTCAGCGCGCGAAGATGTGGCTTATCAAAACCTAAGCTCATTAGACCCAGTAGCTTTGACGAAGTTTGGCGCTTATAGCACAGCTTTTACTTACTCACAGCGTTCCCGGTATGTTAATGCAGTGGGCGATTTTTCCGATTCTCTAGGGCAGATTAAGAAAGCGTTTGGGATCAAGGTATAAGCCTCAGTGGCAGTGATGCTACCTTTAGCTTGGATTTCTAGAAGTAGTTTTATAAGGCACTTATGAAGCCACTTCTAGGACGCCTTTTGTCGGGGATTTTAATCAATTAGCGCCTTGGGCTAAGCGCCATAGCGGGTTAGACTAAGCAGGCAATGGAAATTTTGTATACTGTACTAGAGGGCTGGCTTGTTCTTGCCATAATGGTGGCGATCCTTTGGGTTGTGCAACTTTGGCGCCAAGAAGCTGATATTGTCGACGTTGGCTGGGCGGGCGGCATTGGCTTCCTCGCTATTTACTATGCGCTTTCAATGCCAGGACTATTTTCGCGTCGCATGCTAGTGGCCCTGCTTGTGGGACTTTGGTCTTATCGTCTGGCTTCGTATCTTTTCCGCTCACGTTTCTTGGCGCCTGGTGAGGATGGGCGCTATATGGCGCTACGGCAGAAGTGGGGCGCGAAGGCACAGCGCAACTTTTTCTTTCTTTTTCAGCTACAGGCCTTTGTCGCGTTATTGCTATCAACGTCCTTTCTTGTCGTGATGTGTAACCCAGAAACGCGCTACAGCATTTTCGAGGTTTTGGCCATGTTTGTATGGGTAATCGCTATTACTGGAGAGGCGATTGCAGATGTTCAATTGAACCGCTTTAGGCAAGATCCAGCCCAGCACGGAAAAGTCTGTCGAAATGGACTATGGAGATACTCGCGCCATCCGAACTATTTTTTTGAGTGGATTCACTGGTGGACGTACGTCCTGATGGGTGTTGGCGTGTCCTATGGCTGGATCGCTTTGCTTGGGCCAATTCTTATGCTCTATTTGTTTCTCAAGGTGAGCGGGATTCCTCCTACTGAGGCGCGTGCTCTCGAAACACGTGGCGAAGAGTACCGCGAGTATCAACGCACAACGAGTGCATTTTTCCCGTGGTTTCCTAAAGGCGCGTAGAAGGCAAATCAATGTCGGCAATTTTAGGCAGGCTTATTGATCAAGGCAAAGTGCCCGAAACGGCACTGCATATGCTCCTGCGTGGCTACTTTATGTGGCAGGCATTTCGGTTGCGACGCGGCTTGGACCCGGCGACTTTTCTGCAGCTTTGGCAGAATGCGCCCCTCATGTCTGAGGAATTGAGTGGAGTTCAAGGTCCCGAAGTTCCAGTCGAGTTTTTTGAGCGCTTTTTAGGAAAGCGTTTGTTCGCTGCTGGTGCATATTGGCCAACAGGAATTCTTGCCTTGGATGAGGCCGAAGAGCAGATGCTAGGTCTTATTTGTAAGCATGCGCGTATACAAGACGGGATGGACGTTTTGGAGCTCGGAGCTCAATGGGGCGCACTGAGCCTATGGATGGCCGAGCACTATCCGCGTAGTGTAATTATTAGCGTTGCAGAGAATAAAGCGCAGCGTGATTTTATAGAAGCGCAGTCGCGACTCAAAGGGCTAAAAAATCTTCAGGCCTTTGCTTACGATCTTAACGATTTTAATGTTTCAACCGAATTTGATCGCATTATTTCTGTAGAACTTTTTAATCATGCCCGTAATTTTCTCTTACTAGCGCAGCGTATCGCTGGCTGGCTAAAGCAAGACGGAAAGCTGTTTGTGCAACTTGTGACGCATAAGCAGTGTGCCAATGATATAAAGTATTTGCCGTCCCTAGGCTGGCTGCATGAGAATTTTTTGCGCGGAATGATTCTTCCCCCGCATGACTTACCAAAGCTGTTAAGCGCTTATCTTAGCTTAGAACAAGATTGGGCACTCTCCGGCCGCCACTATCAGCGTGCTGCTGATACTTGGCTCTCAAAGCTAGAGCGACAAGAGATGCAAGTGCTTCCGATTCTTGCGCGTGTGTACGGCGATGATCAAAAGGAGCTGTGGTACAGGCGGTGGAAGTTCTACCTATCTTTATTGTCTGCCTTGTTTGGAACGCACAGTGGAGAAGAGTGGCAGATCTCACATTATTTGATGCAGCGCCTGTCCGCTGTTTAGCTCGTTATTTCAAGGCAGTTTGTCCTTTTGATTAACAGCGCTACATCTAGTACATTATGTATATGCGCAAGCCTTTAACTCCTCGACTTCGCGACATCTTTTCAATGCGCCAAGTTTGTGCCGCCTTGTCTCTAATCGAGCGCGGTGAACTAAGCCTGCATCTTCCAGATGGCAAACAGCAAGTTTTTCATGGGCCACTTGAGGGGCAACGCGCCTGTATTGAAGTTAAGAGTTGGAACTTCTTTTGGCGCATTGTTAGCCAAGGTTCAATTGGACTTGGCGAAAGTTTTCAGGCAGATGAGTGGAGCTCGCCGAATCCTGCGCAAGTTGTGCGCTTGATGATCGAAAACCGAGATTTCATTTTCCCAATGACCCAGCGCTTTTCTTTCATACGGCGCTTGTCGGATGTTTTTAAACATCGCGGTAGGGCTAATACTCTTGGTGGTAGCAAGGGCAATATCGCTGCACACTACGACCTTAGCAATGATCTGTTTGCCCTGTTTCTTGATGAATCAATGACCTATTCAAGCGCCATATATAAAACTGGCGACGGGACACTTGAGCAAGCGCAGATGAACAAGGTGCACGCCATGCTTAGCAAGGCGCGCCTTAGTAAGGATCTGCATGTGCTTGAAATCGGTTCGGGCTGGGGTACTTTGGCAATTGAAGCAGCTCGTATGTATGGTTGCAAGGTTACCTCCTTGACCCTATCACAGCAGCAGCTCACTCTGGCCCGCCAACGAGTTGCCGCTGCCGGGTTGAGCGAGTTGGTGGATATTAAGCTTTGCGACTATCGCACCTTGGAGGGTCAATTCGACCGCGTAATCTCAGTGGAAATGTTGGAAGCGGTTGGGCATGAGTATTTGGGAGAGTATTTCGGAGCAATTGAACGGCTCTTGGAGCCGGAAGGCCTGGCAGTGATTCAGGTCATAACTATGCCTGATCATCGTTATCAAGAGTATAGAAAGCGAAGCGATTGGATCCAGAAGTATATTTTCCCTGGCTCGCTTCTTCCTTCCCTTACCGCATTAAGTGAAGCTAGTACGCGCTGCTCTAAATTGATGCTAGAAAATTTAGAAAATATTGGCCCACACTATGCCCGAACTCTTGCGGAATGGAGGGCGCGTTTCATGGCGGCGAGCGCTCGCGCTACAACCTTGGGCTTTGATGGCTACTTTCAGCGTACTTGGATTTTTTATTTGGCCTATTGTGAGGCTGCATTTGCGAGTCGCACATTAAATGTCTTGCAGCTGGTGTATACGCGCGAGAATAATGCGACGTTGCTAATGTCCGACTCTGGAGTGGGCATGGCGCAGGCTGAGAATGTTTTGGAGTTCCAGAGACGCGCTTGTGGCTAATGCCAAGGCCAAACCAAGTGGCGGCGCTGCTTTTAGCAAACCTGGGCCATAAGAAAGTTTTAAGCCGTAGGATTGGTCGATGCAAATTTTGTTACGAACTATAGGGTTAGTGCTGTTCGCAGTCATCTTGAGTGCCTGTACTCCATCGCGCGTGCATCCACATAAGGCAGGATGTTTTAAGCCTGTGCCGCTTGATGTAATTGCTGAACTAAGAAGCACATCGCAACCATTACGTTGGGCCTCGGCGCATCGTGGGGGAGGGCCAGAACTTGGGCCTGATAATACGCTAAAAGTGATTCGTGCTGCTGCGCGTGCTCAGCTACCTCTGCTTGAGGTGGATGTGCGCGAGGCTGCCAGCGGCGAATTGGTTTTGTTTCACGACAGAAGATTGTCGGTTCGTAATTCGACAGCCCCTCCTGATTGGATCGGAAGAAGGGTCGAAAGTCTTACTTGGCACGAGCTTAGAAGCCTGGATGTTGGGGCAGGTCAGACTCCGCCACTGTTGAGTGAGGCTCTGGCTAGTCTGGCAGGATTCTCGTCAGTTTTAGAGCTAGACATGAAGGGCAACTGGCGCGCAATTGCCAGCAAGGCTTTGGAGCTAGCGCGGGACCAACACGCGCTACGGCATGTTTTGTTCCAATGCGCATCGCTTGATTGCATTTTATTTATCCGGAGTATGCAGGATGATGCAGCGATTTTGCTGCGTGTAACAGACAGAGATCAGGCGCGCGCCGCAATTTCTTATCGACCTGATGTTGTTCATATCGATATCGATGACGTCGATGAAAGCACTATAGCTGAGTTGCGGCAGGCTCATATACGGGTCATGGTGAAGACTCTTAAAGCGGAGCTCGACCAAGAATGGAATTGGGAAGAGCTTTTTTCTCGCGGTGTGGAAATAATTATGACAGACTACCCGCTTCGTGTTATGAAGCAGCGCGGCTGCGGGGCCTAGCGCCCACCTTGCCGACTATGTAAGAAGCCAGAGAAGGGGTAGTGATAATGGCCAAGCTTTATTTTAGATATGGCGCAGTTAGCAGTGCCAAGACTCTAAATTTGTTGGCAGTTGCCCACAACTACCGACAGCAGGGGAAAAAAGTGCTGCTTGTGAAGCCGGCCCTGGATGTCCGATTTGGTGGCCAATCAATTAAATCGCGTGCCGGCTTGGAGCAGGTCGCAGATTTAGCGATCTCAGATAATGGCAGAATTCCGCTCGACGCATTAGAAGGCGTAAGTTGCGTGCTTGTGGATGAGGCGCAGTTCTTAACTACAAGTGTAATCAATCAATTTCGCGATATTGCCACGCTACACGAGATCCCGGTTATTTGTTATGGTTTGCGGGCTGATTTTAGGAGCCATTTATTTGAGGGATCGCGGCGTTTGCTTGAGCTCGCCGATACGATTGAAGAGATTAAGACAACCTGCGCTTTTTGTAACAAGAAGGCGATCATGAATCTTAAGCATTCCGATGGGCGTGCAACAATAGAGGGACCGACAGTAGATTTGGGTGCGGAAGAGAAGTACTTTCCAGCCTGCTATTCTTGCTATCATGCGCAGTTAGCAGCGGCGGATGCGCCGGTCTTTCCGACCTCGGAGCAGTTTGAGCTTTTTACGCTTCAACAGCTTAGTAAGACAAATTTAAGGTAGCATAATTCAGGGCACACTAGCGGGTAGGGGTGGTCCTCGGGTTGCCCAAACGAGCCAATTACCTTGGCCCGTCGGCGCGTCTTTGACACTGCCGTTTTGCAGATCTCGAGAAACATGTCTCCAGGGATGTGACTTGAGCAGGACGAAAATGCGATTGTGCCGCCAGGCGAAAGAACGTGCAGCGCTGCAATGAAAAGGTTTTGGTAACTTTCTTTCGCCCGTTCAACGTGTCGCTCGGCAGGCGCAAACGAAGGTGGATCGACTACAATTAGGTCCCATAAACGACTAGCTTGCTTTGCTGCATCAAGAAATTCGAATGCGTCTTGGGCAATAGCCTCATGTGCATTTTCTGGAAGTTTATTTAGTGTCCAGTTACTCTTGGCCCACTCGATGGCTGGTTTTGCCAGGTCGACAGTCGTTACCGATCGTGCGCCTGCCATGCCCGCGTATACTGAAAAGCCCCCGGTATAGCCGAAGAGATTCAAGACAGTTCTTGCTTGAGCTAAGCGCCCAAAGCGTAGGCGATTGTCACGCTGGTCGAAGAAAAAGCCTGACTTTTGACCATGGATGATATCGGCCTCGAACTTGAGACCATTTTCGACGAAAGGGACTCGCGTCTCCTTGAGCGTGCCGAGAATTACTTTGCCTTGCTGCGAGCTGTCCGGGCGCGGCTTTTGGTAAACTACTTGGTAGCCTGCCTGCTTAGATAGCCAGTGGGCTATTTCTTGAATATTCCAGAAGCCACTTGGGCCGTCTCCATCGAGTTTCAGTACTGCATGCTTGTCATATACGTCACACACAAGCCCTGGTAGTCCATCTCCTTCTCCATTAATAAGACGAAACCCGTTTGTTAATGTGTTGAGGGCTCTTGAGCGTAGATCGCGAGCTGCTGCTAGGCGGCTAAGAATAAGTTCATCGCCCAGTTGCTCTTTCTCAAGGGCACAAACACGAACAGCGATAGGGCTTTCTGGATCGTACATACCAAAGGCAAAAAGCTGTCCCTCTTTGTCGCGCACTAAGGCGCGTGTGCCAGCTGGCGCTTTGGGCACCTCTGCTAGCCAATCACGGTAGATCCATGGGAATCCTTGCTTAATATGGCGCATATGGTCCCGCGCGAGTTTTAATCGCACAACATCCTTGGCGCTAGGTACTATAAAAGACATGCAAGTTGTTCCTCTTGAGTAGCATACACTTTTATCACTTTAGAATGTAGTGCTGCTAGAAGGGGATTCCTTCCTAGGTGTGCTACGCAGCCATCGTTGCAAGGATGGACACATTCGACGTGCACGCATTGCTGGTCAACTGAGCAATCCCATTCGAATTGAATGCCACGGTCGATTTTTCTACTGAAAGATCTTATGCGCACTAAGGCAGTCAACACTGCCGTGGTCGCACAAGTTGGGGGGCAACTCTATCTGCCGAAGCCGGCGCGAATATAGGCGATTGCGGCGTCTGCGGTAAGATCTGTGCGCCAGGTTGACTTGGTCTGAGTGCGAGTCTGCACTAAGAATGCCTCTAGAGTTCCCTCGCCGCCAATCTGAGTATTATAGGTAGCCATTGAGCGGTTAGGTTCCGGGAAAACTATCTGCGTCGATGTAGCGCCGACCTCTTGAGTCGAACTAGTCCACTGCAACATGGATGTGGAGATGTAATTTATCGAAAACCACTGAGATGCTGGCAGAGCTGCGTAATATGCGTTTTGGGCAAGACTAAGCACTGGCGCCCCCAAAGCTCCAGACTGAGAAATAAGGCTCATTCCTAGCCGCGTAGACTCAAACACATTACGCGTGATCTGAATAGAATCAACACTGTCGGATTCCAGGGTTAGGCCCGCGCCGAGCCAATTGTAAGCGATGTTGTCTATCATCGAAATGTTCTGCGCGACGGCGCCGCCGCCAATAACCTTGTACGCAAAGCCATAGGGGTAATTTGTGCTCTCTGCATTTGCGACAATATTGCCTTGCATCAACAAAGACGGAGTATCAGGTTGGACTTCAATACCCATGCAACGCTGCTCGCCAACTCTAGGGGAAATATCTTTAGCGTCAAGGACCACATTCCCGATTATCGTGCTTGGACTGACGCCAACAAACATTGCAATTGAGTTCTTAAGGAAGAGATTATCAACTACATCGCCCCCAGGTCGAAGTTGCATTCCATTACTGGAAGCCCTAGCAATAATATTTCTCCGCACAACCATGCCTGTGGTTGGCACATAGGCACTAATGTACAAGTTGTGGTTGAAGATGGTTGCCTCAGTACCGGCCGGGCCAGACTCAAGCCAGCCATTGTGATCAAAAACATTTTCTTCAATCAGGCCACCATGAATTTGGGAGGCATAAATTCCCTGTGAGTGGCTGACGCCCTCAACCCCATATGCGTCAGTTACAATAGACCGCCGCAGCACAAAATCGTATAAACCATCGCCCTCTGCTTGCACCGACAGATTTACGACGTAGTATTCGATTTGCATGTCCTCGAGCAATAAATGCTCCCCAGGCCGCAGATAGAGGAAACCGCTGCCACCATCGACGCCAGTGTAGTCGGGTGAACCAGGTATACGCGTATTGGCCTGCAAATGCAGTCCAATTATGGCAAGATTGCTACTGCTGGCTGGCGTGCCGCCACCGCCTTGTATTGAAATGCCATTATTTGCGCCAGACTTTATCAAAGGACGAGCGCTAGAATTTCCATAGCTGCCTATAAGCAGTCGTTCGGTCGCACTTCGACCGGAGTGCTGAATCGAAAGACTCTCGTTCCATATGTCTCCGCGCTTTAAAAGCAACCAATCGGGGTAGATGTGCCGAAGTAGTGCTTCGCCATGCGCCAACGTCTTAACGGGGTAGGCCGGCGATAAGCCGTTGTTGGAGTCGCTCCCTTCCGAGTTGCTAACGTAAATGATTCGAGTATCTGGAGAAGGTGCGACATGGGTCCAGCCGAATGAATCTGTTCCGTAGTTCGATCCAGAATAGGGAAGCTCAGACTGATTGGGCCCAAAACAGCCAAAGCTGTTTTGATCCGTGAATCCGTCGCCGTCATCATCCAGTCCGTTTGAGCAGCTTGCAAAGCGTCGACTCGCTGGAGGGGTAGCAGTTGGCGAGACTGATGCAGTTGGAGTTGGCTGGGGACTACCCGTGCTGCCAGGCGTGGCGGTCGCAATGATAGTGCTAATCGGAGTAGCGGTAATAGTCGGTGTTGCCGTTGTGGTCGACGTTGGGGTGGCCTTGGGCCGCTTTCGCAAACGCCGCTCATTAGATGCCCTTAACAAGCATGCCCTTACCGCTGCTTTGGCAGCCAGATATAGCCCTATTTTTGCTTTCAATCGTCGACGGTTTAGGCCACGTGTAAATTTGAGTTCGCGCTGCAAGGAACGAATAGCACTGACAATCACATTAAGCTTTCTCTTGGATCCGGCAATAGCAGCGTCAAGGGATGAATCGGAAAGCTGAGAAATGCCTTGCCGACAGAATCGTGGCAAAGAGGCTGATGCGCTCTCCGCCCAGCCCGATCCGGTCATAACGAGGAGAACGAGCAATAGAGCGCATAGCTCTCGAGTACGAAATTCTAGTGACATGACATCCAACAACCAAGGCACATTGAACACGCTCTGCACAATGTGCAAGATGCGCTCCAACTTGGTAAGGCTAAAATTCGAAATCCTGGACTCTGGAAATGGCTGTAAACACTAGAGGTTAGGCAAGGTACTGCACAGCGACAATCCACGCCCACGGTGGTGCTAACTGCGACCTAGGGTTTTGCTGTCTTAGGTGAAATTCTTAGCCTGCTCAGGAGCTAGCATTACTAAGAGCGGCCGCTGTCATTTAACCGCACTTAATCAGCTGATACATCGGACGGAAGCCGCTGCTTAGCAGACGCTCTAGCACTCGTGGCTTGGCGTGATTGTAGTCAGCTTGGCTGAATTGACGATTGCCGATGCAATAGCGCTTGGAGCGCAAGTTGTAGCACAGAATACTATCGTGCACATCGTAACAGTTACTTATGAAATAGGCATTAGAGCACTTTCCTGATTGATAGATATCAAAACAACGGCAACAGTTTCCTGAATCGACAGCGCGTATTACAAATTGAGAATACCCACTGCTGTCGCAGGCTGCCGCATACTCAAGACCAATACTGTTGGCACTCAAGACAACGTGCTGTGCATTGTGAATCGAGCGGGAGCAGTGCACGTCAGTAGATCCAAAAATGTTATCACACAAGCTTATGTCACTGGAGTTATAGACATTGTCCCCGCAGAAACAGATGTCCTCTAGCGCGGCATCTACAATTTGATCCAGTGATTGGTTTGTGGCAGGACTAACTGTGACCCCATCTGGCGCTTGCGACAGCAAATTACTCTGGGAGATAAGACGAGGGTAGGGTTTTGAGCTGGCAACAAGGTCGGTTCCACTTATCGATTGTTGAAAAATAGGAATCGGTATGTCCGCGCAAAACTTTGCCTGGAACAGCGGAATATCGCCGCTGAAATCAGCGTCGAATAGGGTCTTCCAAATCTTATTTAGTATTTGAAGAGGATCAAGCATAGGCACGCTTCCTATTTTGAGAAACCTTGTTCCAGGCATGGATATCAGTCTGTAGACGCACCGCTGGAATATAACGCCCGTCTACCATTAGGCGCGCTACGAGGTCGCCGCGTGACTGATCAACTAGGGTGCTAGAGGCGAGTTCTTTATGGCTACGATTTAGGCGATTCTCTGAAAATGACTCAATTTCCAAGTTCAAATTCTCTGCCAGCATCTGTGCGTCATCGATGTTAGTTTTGAAGCAGAAGTAATTTGACATGTTAGCAAATATGCTGCTAAGGCCAGCTTGGGGAAGCTGCGACAGGTACTGTTGTACAACCCACAAGGCAAGGCCAAATTTTCGTGATTCGGCCAGGATTTGATTGAAGGCATTTGTATATACAAGAGGCAACTCATCAATCATTACCAGGAATGGACAGTTAAGTAGTCCGGATTGAGAGTATAGAAAGAGTTGCTGAATGACAGTGGCGCCGTAAAGTTTTGTGAGCTTTGATCCCATTTGGCCTTGGGGGATCGATACCACAATGATGCGGTTATTTCTAAATACCTCTAGGAAGGAGACACGCTCCCCGTTGCTAATGCTGAGCTGGTATTCACCAACGATATTTAGTATCGGCAAGATGGCGCTATCATAGTAGCGGCTGCGTAGTTCCGGATATTCGGTGTTAAAAAAATCCCGCACTACATCAGACTCAATACGTGCGAGTATATTCATGCGGAACTCAACATCGTTCATGAAGCGCGCAATGTTTTCGTAGGACATTACGTTGCCAGCGAAGAGGGCAAACAGAACAAAGCGCAATACGCGTTTGCCGCGAATGTCGAGCGGAGTCTCCTTGGAAAGTTGTGATTCTATCAAATCTAGTGACAGCTCAGAGGACGCTAAGGGATTCAAATTGCCTTCAAAGAACTGTATGTGCTGCTTCTGTGGATCAAGGTTGTAGCAAGGCACTAGCGGTGAGAGCTGCTCGTAGAGCTTGCCATGCGGGTCAATTATCACAAGGCCTTGTTTTTTTACGACACCTCTAGCGTACAATTCCTGACTTACAAGCTTAAGTAGTTCGCTTTTTCCGCTACCACTTTGCCCAACGATCAGGGAATGTCTGCCATGGTCAATTTTGCTCAGATTGAGAAAACTATTTGGCGCTGACTGCAGCGCCAATCCGCCAATATTGTCGAGTGGTAGCTCATACTCAATGTTAGTCTTGAGCTTAGGCTTAACGACCTCCATGTTATATTGGGGGGACTTTGAGAGGTCGAAGGCTAAAAAGTGTGGAATAGATATAGGAGTCAGGCTTATTTTCTTAACCCAACCCCAAGCGCTTGGGACCATTAGGCGCAGTTTGCGCATGCCTGGAAATAATCTAGCCAGCGTTCCCGAAGTGACGCTAATCCAAAGTTGAGCCTGCTCGGCATTCTTTGCCTTGGTACTGACTTTTAGCACCTGCTCCATAATGTCACCTGTAAGAAAGGTGAGAGCGGTGGCGCTGCGCTCAGGAAATGGCATTTGGCATGGGCGGTCGATATGTAAGGGGAAGATTGACGCATTCAAGCCATGCGGGCTACGAGTGCAGGAAAGATAAACGTTAAATTTATCTCCATGCACATGGATAAAGAGCCGAAAAGTTTTTAGGCCACGGCGTAGAGTATCTAGGATCGTTGTCCACTGCTCAGCGCTGACCTTCTTTTCTAGGAACTGAACGCGATAGATCATGGGAATGACATGCCCTCCTGTAGAATGTTCTACGGGAGAGCGGCGAATTACTCATTGATATTTTGTGCGATTCGTTAGAGACGAGCTGGAAGTTAGTTTAAGCGCAATAAGTTCAATGTGTTGTCGTTATTAGCGAGGCGCTTTGGGTCGGACGGGAATTCCGTAGTGAAAGCAGCCAGTTGAGTCATTTGGAGAGTATTCAGGGGAATATAGTTCGAACTCTTCACGTGTATCGAATTCGTACTCGCTTTGTTCTAACCAAATGCAAAAGACGTAGTTAAGACTGTGGACAACGTTAGCTCCTGGATTGGTTTGCTCAAAGGTTGCATACAGGCCAGGACTGCTGTCTTTCATAATTAGTCCCGCTGGAATGGGGCTACTTGAATCGAGTGGTTCGACACAAGCGTGGTAAGTAAATTGCTCGCTGCGTGCGTCATTGGGTGCTGTTATTAAGCCGCGGTAGCCTTTAGCAAGAGCGCGCCCTTGGTCGCCAAGGTGCTGATGCAAGTCGATCCAAAGTTTGGGAATGGCGACCGTGCTATCTGTTCGATCGGAAAAGCAAGAATAAAACTTTCCACTAATTCCATAGAGCCTTATGGCTGGCAATTCTTGAATGGTTACCTTAGGTCGACTTAGCTTCGAAAACATAATCTCCACATAGGTCCGGTCGATGCGGGCCCTGGCTGCGGGAAGTTCGGGGCTTTTGCCTAGTTTGCGAAAAGTGCCGGGAGGCATTCCAAACTGCGAGGTAAACGCGCGAGTGAATGCCTCTGGCGATCTGAATCCCGCTCCAACAGCGAGAGCTTCAAGTGAGGCATTGCTTTGAAGTAACATGCGCGAGGCGTGCGTCAATTTTCGTCTGCGCAAGTAAGTCTTAGCTGGTTCTCCGATGATGGCATGGAACACACGCTGAAAATGCCACAACGACATACGAGCCTGTTTGGCCAAATCTTGTACGCTCATGCGTCGGGTGATGTGCGCCTCGATGAAGTCGAGACAGCGACCAAGATTCTCTACATGATGTTCAAGGATTTTTGTGTCGTTCATTCAAATTTTTATGACAATCCTTTGATGAGCAGCACTGTTTGCCACCGCGAAGGTGCAGTACCAGGGCACGTAGCGCGAGAATGAGGATTACAAATACGATTAGTTTTTGTATCACTATTCTATCCCAGCATAAGGCGGTAGGTTAGGAAAGCTGCAGCGTATGCGAGTGTGGTCATGTACCCAAACATAGCTGCTGGCCAAAACCACGTCCCAGTTTCGCGACGACATACTGCCAAAGTCGATATACATTGACAGGCAAATACGTAGAACACCATCAGAGAAAGCGCAGAAGCCAGCGAAAAGCTACCATTGCGGTGCCTTTCACGAAGTTCCAATGTAATGGAGTGATTGGCGTCATCTGCAGACTGAAGATTGTAAACAGTCGAGAGAGAGGTTACAAAAACTTCGCGTGCTGCGAATGAGGCTATTATTCCAACTCCGATCTCCCAGTTGAAGCCTAGTGGCTCAATTACAGGTTCGATTGTTTTGCCAAGCCGGCCAGCCAAAGACTGCTCGACTGGACCTTCAGGGTAGCTGGCTAGAAACCACAGCACTACCGAGCAACTTAGGATTATTGTGCCAGCACTTTTTAGAAAGATTATAATGCGATCGTACGCCTCGCGGGCTGCCAGGATTAAAGAAGGCATCCTGAAAGGGGGCATTTCCATTACAAATATGGCCGGCTCCCCACGTAGTAAAGTGTGCTTTGAGATCCATGCCACTATAGCTGCTGCGATGACTCCAAGTAGATACATGGCGAGTAGCACTAGTCCTTGCAGAGATATTACCCCCGCGACTCGCTGCTCTGGGATAAACGCCGCTATCAGAAGCGTATATACAGGCAGCCTGGCGCTACAGCTCATCAGCGGTGCTATCAGGATAGTTGCTAGGCGATCTGTAAATGAAGGGATTGTACGGGTAGAGAGTATGCCCGGAATAGCGCAAGCAAAGGAACTCAGAAGTGGAATGAAAGAGCGCCCCTGAAGCCCAACTTGGCGCATGATTCGGTCCATCAAAAAGGCGGCGCGTGCCAAATATCCGCTGTCCTCTAAGAGTCCAAGGAAAAAGAAAAGAATTGCAATTTGTGGAACAAAAACAAGCACACTGCCTACACC
>JAIBBV010000031.1 GCA_019694465.1 Oligoflexia bacterium | reverse complement strand
CCGTGGTGCAATGGTAGCACGTCAGGTTCTGACCCTGAAAATCGAGGTTCGAGTCCTTGCGGGCGAACCAAGTTTGAACAGAGGGGGAGAGCCCTGATGGCTTCGCGTTTTTCAAGCGCTTGTTTCATAGGTCGTTGGGGTCACTTGGCACGATCTTCATCCATTCCATGTTTCCGGTTCTTATTTAGCACCCTGGCTATTGGCGCGCTTTCAGCTTGTTCAATCAAACAAGTGATCCTGCCAAGTCAGCTTCAAGTAGCCGTGAATCAGGCTCCGCATGCATCTATGGACCCGGCTTCTCAGCGTAGCTCGCAAGCTATGTACGAGTTTTTGGTTGGGCAGATGGCTTTGATGGATCAGGATGTTGCGGCAGCCGCCAAGCATTTGGAGCGAGCTAGTGCTCTAAGCGATGCTCCCAGCGTAGTTCTCAATGGTAGCTTGGCCGATCTTTATCTTCGTGAGGGGAAATTTGATAAAGCGCTAAGTGAGCTCGACAAAGCCTTGCTGAACGCCCCAACCGATTACAGTTTGCTTTTGACTAGGGCAGGAGTGCTTGAGGCTTTAAACCGGGAGAGTGAGGCGCAGGTTGCCTACGAATTGGCAGCTCAGTCTAATATCCTTCAAGTTGTTCCGGATCCATACGTACTATGGGCCAAGAGTTTGGAGCGTGGGGGAAACCCAAGTGCGGCGCTCGCCGTCTACGAGAAATTGGAGAAGCGCGCGGGGAAGGACCCCATGGCGCACTATTTTATATCGCGGGCTTACGAAGAGCGTGGTCAGTTTGATAAGGCTGAGCGTTCTATGCGTGAAGCTATGCGCCTTGACAACTCAAATAGCAGTTTTGGCCTAGAATTAGTGCGCATACTGCTAAAAGCTGCACGTTTTAAGGAAGCGCGTGAGGTGTGTCGCGCAATTTTGGAAAAGGAGCCCACAAACTCCTTGGCTCAGCGCCTACTTCAACAACTTGCCAAAGGCGAGCAGGCGCTGAGTGACTCTGTGCGTCAGTTGAGTGCTGAAAATGCGCATATTGAAAATGTGCCAGACTCGCATTTGCGGGTAGCTCTGCTGCAGCTTGACAGAAAAGACTTTGGCCCAGCTCTACGCGAGCTTTCATTGGTGCTTGCGCTTAGTCCGGATAATACTCAAGCCCGTTTTTATTCGGCCAATATTTTGGCCGGATCAGGGCGTCGTAAGGAAGCTGTACAGGAGCTACTGAAAATTCCTCAAGACGACGTACTGTTCTTAAAATCAAGAACCTTTGCTGCTTTTGTTTTGCGTCAGGATGGCGACCTTGAGGGTGCCGAGCAGGCGGCACGTCAGGCGCATAGCGAAGCGCCTGAAGATAAGAATGTCTTGGCCTATTTGGTTCTGATTTTGCGCGATCAAAGGAAGTTTAAAGACGCGGCCGGGCTTATGCGACAGGCTATCTCGCAAGAGCCAGACAACGACAAGCTATTGTTCAGTTATGCCGTGTTACTGCGTGACATGGGTGAGCAGCAGGCCGCGGATGCTGAAATGGAGAAGCTTCTGCAGCTAAACCCCAATCATCCTGATGCGCTTAACTACATTGCGTATGGGCTAGCAGAAAAGCGGCTTGATTTAGATCGCGCTCTGTCTCTTATTGAGCGCGCTCTCCAGAGTAGGCCCAACGACGGCTACTATCTTGATACGCTTGGGCATATTCAGTTTTTAAGGGGCGAATACTCGCAGGCAGAAGCTTCCTTATCACGAGCTGTCTCGATTGTGGGCGATGATGTGGTGATACTTGAACATTACGCTGATGCCTTGGTGATGCTCGACCGAGTGGAGCGAGCAATCGAAGTCTATCGCTCAGCCATTGAGCATGGACGCGATTCCTCGGATGCTGAACAGCGCGAAGCTGTGGCGCGCATTGAGAAAAAGTTGGCCGAGCTTATAGAGCGTGAGCAGACCAATACCAAAAAGCAGTGAGAACAATATGAACTTGCCCGGCATGGTACTGCGGCAGATTTTGATTGCAAGTTTGTGGTTTGCGCTTGTGGCCTGTGCTCCTATTGCAGTTTGGCGTCCACAGGGACATTTTGTTGAGAGTGCTACGGTGCGTAGCTATCAAGAAGCCATACGTACTAGCAATCCGGACATACCATTTGGGCGTTTGTTGTATCGGGCCAAACTTACACATGGGCATGAGGTGCTGGGGTTTCGTTATGCCCTTGTATTTCAGGGTAATTCACGCGTGCGGCTTGAGACTTTGCCAGTCAATGGAGCTTATGCACTAGCCCTACTCGCCTATAATAATGGGCAAGTCATGTTATTGGATACTCAAGCAAAGACTTTTGCGGAGTCTAGCGATACGCGCGCCGCGATAGTGCGAGCTCTGCACGTGCCACTCGACATTGGAGACCTTTTGCATGTTGTTAGCGGTAGACTGCCGCTAAGTTTGCGCAAGGCTGATGTAACAGGCGGCCAGCGTGGTGAGGGTTTATTGCTAGTAGCAGCTGATGGGCTTACGCGCGCTGAGGTAGATACTGTAGCGTCACGGCTTCGAGCCATTCAGTTTATTGATCAGTTTCGTGACTATCCAGCACTGGAAGTTCAATTTGGCGAATTTACAGATTTGCAGCAGGCGAGCATCCCTCGCCATGTCACGTTTCATCTGCTTTCAGACGACGCAACATTGGAGCTTGAGCTTGTAGGTAGTAACCTCGAGGCGACTCCCAAAGATGGGTTATTTCAAGTTCAAATTCCAGCCGATTACAGCCGAACAAGTTTCTAGAGCTGCTTAGCGCTGCATGCGCTGTTTTAAGGCATTTTCGCCGATTGTAAGCGCCCAGCGCGTAGCCGCGTAGTTAAGATAGGAAAGAAGGGCGGCTGCACAAAATACTGCGCTATACCACTGCAGATCAGAGAACTCATAGCCTGAAAGTCTTAGCGTGCGCAGGAAAATAAGAGTCCCGGAAGGTATTAGGTTCAGGCCTATATGCAGAGTGGCGCACAACATAAAGATCAAGCTTCCGAAGCTTGCTGCAAGTTGTGATGGATGTTCCCACTCGAAATTTGCGAATAGCGCCCCCAGCCCTGTTGCAATGCCCACAATGCCGTAACACACAATCCAGCTAGAAAGCGCGTTAATCAGCACCACGTGAGGCTCAGCATTTATAGCGAGTGCGCCCGAGGCAAAGATTACGCTTGATATAGAGGAAACCGGTATAAACCAGCACCAAAATTTAGCGCGTAGGATATCGCGAATACTAAGCGGAGCTGTTTGTAGAATCCAAAAGGACTGTCCCTCAAGCGAGACAGATGGGAAGACGAATCGTGTGCAAACGGCTGTGATAACGAATGCGCCCATGGCTAGGTTTGAGGCAACTAGGAAGCCTTGCCACCAAACACGACTATTCTCAGGCAAGTCCCCGACGGCATGAAGTACGCGAAAATTGTAAAGGTAGATGATTGTTAAGCCCAGCAGAAGCAAAAGCTGTACTGCTTGCGTCATATCACGCGCGAAAACCTTAAACTCTTTAGCGATGATGGCCCGATATGGTGGTGGAATAAAGGGCGTGATGGCAACCCAGATAAACTGTGAAGTCTTGCTCGACAGGCGAAGTGTTTGGCGGTTGTCCTTAGCGCGTGAAAAGGCTGCAAAGTGACAAGTGCGAAACAGAACATAGGCAGCGCTTATTAAAGCGGTCATTACTGAGTACTGCAACCCTAAGTATGGCCACCAATTCTTGCCGGAAGGGCTTAGGACTTCAGAGAGTACAGTGGCACACCAATACGAAGGTACCCATGTGGTATTTGGTAGTGAAAGAATTGACACCATTCGTAGTAGGTCATTTACATTGTTAAAGCTGGCATTTTCCGGTGTGAGTAGCTTGCCCACCATGTAGATCGCCAGCAATACAAGCGCAAATATTACCAGTAGTACCTCGCGTGTTCGATTGGCCGGTACGAATACTGTAAAAGCAGTAACTAGAATGATTGAAAGAGCGCTAGGAATGAGAAAGTAGGGTAGTAAACTCACCAGCAGCGTTAGCCAAAAAAACGCTGAAGCTTGATACCAAACTGCAAACGCTAAGATAGCGGGGGCGCCGAAAATAAGAGCCATCCAAGAAGAGCTAAGCGCTATCTCCGTTAGTTTGCCCCAAAAGAAGCGCGTAGGACTTAGCGGAGAGGCTAAAATTAAATCTAAATCTTTGCCCAAAAAGAAGGCCCCCAGTGCTGAAATGCAGTTGGAGAAAAATAGCATCGCTAGCAGAAATAGTAGAATCAGACCTAATGGAAGCGACGGGGGCATATAAGCCAGGTGCGTATTGGCGTTGATTTTTTCGATCATGGTCAGCGTGCCTTGGAAGATGCTGAACATTACGGCGATTGAAAACGCGATTAGGAATATATCGCGGCCAAGCTGTGTGCGGCGACGTAGGTTCTCACGCCAACGCGCTCGAACTGCGATTAGTTTTGGCTGAAGGACGATGGGAAAGATCATGTGTATTCTGCTTGTGAGAGGCTAGCGGTAATTTGCAGAAACATCTCTTCCAGGCCTTGTTCGAATGTGCCAGCTTGACGGCGAATGTCGTGTAGGGTGCCAGAAGCTACAATGTTTCCACGATGAATAATGGCAAGCCGATCGGCCACCTCTTCAGCTACATTTAACGAATGTGTCGAAAGTAATATCGACATGCCTGCTTTGGCGTAGCGGCGAAAGGCGTCTTTGAGGAGCTTTGCGCCGTGTGGATCGAGACCAACCATGGGCTCATCGACAATTAGTACGCGTGGTTCATGTATAAGCGCGGCACAAGTCGCAACGCGTTGTTTCATCCCGTGCGAATAACTCTCGATTAGCTCATCTTCCCATTCTCGCAGTTTGTACTCAGCGAGCAATTCATCAATGCGCTGGTTAGCCTTTTTGAGGGGGACATTGTAAAGGTCAGCCACAAAGTACAGAAACTCTCTGCCCGTAAGTTTGTTATACAAATAGGGGCGGTCGGGAATATAGCCGGTGACAGACTTTGCTTTTTCCGGTTCGTCCATTACATCGAAGCCACATATTCTTAACTTACCACTGCTGGGTTTTAGTATACCCGCCAGCATCTTCAATGTAGTTGTCTTGCCGGCGCCGTTAACTCCAAGAAATCCAAAAATCTCGCCCTGCTCCACGCGAAATGAAATGTCATTTACGGCGCGGAAGCTACCATACTCTTTGGTTACTCCGCAGATCTCAATCATTTTGAGAGCTCCTCGATTCCAGGGATAAAACTGCTAAACGGCAAAAGAAGTGAGCGTAGGCTTGTTACAATCGGGGATAGTTCTAGCGCTTCTGTATTGTCGCATGTCACTCCAGGTTCAGCCAGAATATGAAAGCTGACCTCGCTCGGTAGCGCAGATGAAATTGTTCGGAGCAGAGAATGTTGTGAGGATGGCAGGTGTGCATATTCAAGCTGAAAGTGTGGTCCTGATTTTTTGATTACCAGTGGACCCGGAATATCTAGCTTTTGTTCAAAAACGTGGTTACGAACGTTAACTTGAATGCGAATCTTTATCGGGTTTGTCTCGCGCGCGTATATTTCGATCTTTGATTCTGGGCCAGTTAAGGTGATGGTAGCATCGCTTAGCTGACCTAACGGATTGAAAAAGCCGTGTACCGCAATAGCCGCATTCGCAACTTTGCCACCATAAGAGCCGCGCAAGTCGCCACTAGCATGAAGCTGGTAAGTTGAGTCATGAGCTATCGTTGTTTTAAGTGAGCCGATACATTTTTCGCTCTGTCGAATGTTCGCGGACTGCTCGCCAAGACTAAGCCCGCTAAGGAATACAAATTCTGGCCTCTCGATTCGTAATATACCGGCGTAGGCCAAGACGGAGCTGCTTAAGCTGACTATAAGCAGCGTGATGGCTAGTGCTATATCTCGATGGCGTGGATTGTTGGGCATGCTATCTATTTGATGACGACTATGTGTTCGCAGAAACGTAGAGATCGTTAAATAATGGCAAATAATATCAGCATGTTATATGTCTAGCCAAGCGGAATTTGGCCTCTGGATGGAAGCTAGCGGTGAGGGGGCAGCACTACTGTCCCGTAGTGCCCTAGAGCGTGCCTTGCGACAGTGTACAGATTTTGGAGTTACTGACCTATTCTTTCAAGTGTATCGAGAAGGTAAGACTTGGTTCAACTCGCGACATGCTGACCCTGAGCCATTTACCACAGCTGCTTCCCAAGGCTACTCCCCACTCGATTTAACTCTTCAGTACTGCGATGCGCATGGAATTAGAGTGCATGCTTGGATCAATGTTTTTAATTTAGGGGCTAACGCCAAGGCTCCCATCCTGCAAAAGCTTGGGGCTGAAGCGCTGCAGCTAGACTGCACAGGGAAAAGTGTAGAGCAGCATTCGTGCGCAGAGGAACACGAATTCGTCTTGGATGCGCCTAAGTATTGGCTTGATCCGTTGCATACAGGCGTGCACGACTACTTAATGGCTGTGGTAGGGGAGTTATTTCAGCAGTTCCCAGCCCTGGCGGGATTGCATCTGGATTACATGCGTTATCCATACATGCTTCCGCTAAAGCCATCTGCGCGTGTGTCGCATGGAGTCGATTTTGGTTATCAGCCTAAAAGTTTGCAGGCTTTTGCCTTAGCGACCCAGGATTCAGAGCCATTTTTGCGTAAGCAGGGCAAGCTTGTGCCGCGCAGTGACGATCTAGCGCTTGCGTGGGATAGGTTTCGGCGTGCTGCAGTTAGCAGATATTTGGGGGAATTCCGCCAAATAATAGGCGTCAAGCGGGACTTAAGCGTTGCAGCTATGCCCTGGCCGGAGCGGGCATTTTATACTGCTTTTCAGAATTGGCGTAGTTGGCTCTCTAATGATGAGGTGAATTGCATTTGCCTCATGAGCTACACGGCTGATGACGAACATTTTGAGCAGTTAGTCAGGCAAGCCAAGGCCTTTGAGTCAAAAAAATCTAAGCTGATGGCTGGCGTTGGTTGTTATCTTTTAAGTGAAAAATCCAATTTGGAGCGCCAGTTGAAACTGGCCCGTAACCTCAAGGCTAGTCCAATAATTTTCTCCTACCGCAACTTGGCCAAGCAGGGATGGATGATTGCCTAAGGTAATCGTGGTTGGTTTGCAATTAGGTGAAGATTGCTTCCTTGTTCTGCTGCGTACCCCTCCTCGCGATGACGAAGAGGGGTGCACGACGTGCAAATCGACGAAGCAATCCCCTACAAATTAGGGGCATACTTCGCTTCAACAGACAATCTCTAGCAGAGACCTCTGTCGTTTAACGCATTAATTAACAATTTTTACTTCTTTGCGGTTCTTCAAGAAAATCTTTTCCAGCGTCAATGAAGCGAGGCGATAGCCTTCCTGCTCAGTCTTTCCGGCTTCGAGGGCGATTTGCGTAACAGCCTCAATTAAGTCGCCGATTGTTGTTTGAATCATTTCAGGAGAGGAGGATTGGGTAGGAGTCTTCATTGCCACACCTTGTTCAAAAACCAGACTACAAAACCGGCTCTCAATGCCGGCACCAATATACGCAACTTCCAAAACGGTCAGCAGCGCTGTTAGTACCTTAGAGATGCCAATATTCCGACAGGGAATTGTAATAATTTGTCCCCAACGGCCATACAAAAATTATACGTCAGGAATTGAAATCGCTCCAATTTTTTGTGCGAGTAGGTAACCTATTGGAATCTTTTTGCTTTTAAATAGGAGTTCAAACTCTGAGGGGACATTTCGACTCAGCAGCTCACTGGAATACAGATCCGTAGTCTTATGCAAAATATGCCATTTCCCAGACTTTTCTAGTTGAGACAAGGTTTCAGCAAAGTACCCTTGATGGTCACTTTTATATGACAAGTAGCCTTGGGGGCTTAATAGGCCATGTAGTTGCTCTAAAAACTCAGGGTTAAGGATGCGATTCTTTAACCAGCGCTTTTTGTCCCATGGGTCTGGAAAATTAACATAAACGCCATCTAGGCGCCCTGGGCTACATATCTCAGGAAGTATTCTGGCATTTGCACGTAGCAGCCTGACGTTTGTAAGTCCACGCTTCTGTGCCTTCTCAGCAGTTTTGAAAGCGCGCTTAAAACGTAGCTCTATGCCTATATGTAGTACCTCTGGGGCGAGTGCCGCTTGTTCAATAATATGACCACCTGAGCCACTTCCAATTTCAACCACGATACGGGGCCAATTCTCTGTTTCGCTAAGAAAGCGTGCGCGTGCATCTTCAGGAATGCCGCGATTGGGGAAGGAGATAATATACTCTTCGCACTGTGCGACTAGATCGATATATTGGTTTTTCCAACGTCCGATTTTGACTGGTGCGTCGTTCTTGGTGCTCATCTCACTACTATGCTTCGTCTTCTCAACTACTATCGCCTGAAACAGCGCCATCCCAGACTCAAAGACTTTGTGAGCATGGGGTTTGGCATCACGGCACGATACATGAGATGTAAAGCCTTTTGGAAGAGCCACCTCCAGTGTTGCAAGGAATTCCAGGCGCGTTGTTTAAGGGGTCGAAAAGGGGAGAGTTTATTGATTTTAGGTGCTGGGCGCCTTCTGGATGCAGATGTTCCCTTCCTACTTTCTGTGTTTGAGCAGCTCTTGCTGTTAGATGCTGATCCAGGGGCGCTTGAGGAGCTTAAGAAAAATAGAGATTTAAGAGCTGCCGGCGCGCGCGTTCAATACCTGCTCCAAGATGTTACCGGAAGCATTGAAAGCTGGACCGAGGAGCTTGAAGGGTTGCTTTTTAATAAGTGCGAGGAGTCAAGCTTAACAGAGTTTCTTCAGCAACTTCGTCCGTACGACAGCCCACAGGTTAAAGCTCAAGTTGTCCTTTCCTTAAACCTTCTTGGACAAATTCCCCTGTATTGGCGAGACAGAGTGCATGCTTTGCTTCTTGATCAATACGGACTCGATACTGACGTTGATGGAAAGTATGCTCCAGCGCTTCAGGCTGCACTAGACGCTTCATGCGCTGCGCTTCAACTAGGTCACCTTGAGATGTTGAAGAGCACCGCTGCCGAGACCATCATGCTGATCTTCGATAGAGAGTACTGCTACTATCGACGTGATCAAGCACCTTGGCGGGTGGAGTCGGCAATGTATTGCAGCAACGTCGAGGCAGCGCTTGCACCGTACCAAGCTTGTGAACGTGATTCATGGTTGTGGCATATTGCGCCGCAAGGAGTGGAGGCTTCCGATCACGGAGAAATTCATGTAGTGGAGGCTCACGCCTTTCGCCACGAAAAGTAAAACTACGCCAGTCTTTACGATGCTCTACTTTTCCGGGGCAGTTACATCTACCGCTGAAAACACGCAGTGTGGACCGTCTTTACGTTCTACCTGCTTCACGATGCCGATGGCTGACTTGCTAATATCGTAAACCTGTAGCGCATCTTTTCTAACGCCAATGATAAGCCAGTCTGCTTTGGACGAGGGGTTTTTGGCTTCCGCACCAGCATATTCTACAGGCAGAGGCTTTTCTAAGCAGTCATTATTTACGGCCGCTAGTACTCCTACTAGATCTCCCTTGAAAAGCTGCTTATCCAGGAGTAGCTCACCTTGATCACTAAGACTGTAATCGTGTAGCGCGCTGGCTTCCTCAGAAAAGTTTTGGTTAGCTTCCAGATAGCCTACGGCACGACTGCCGGTAAGAGAGAAGACTTCCTGAAGCCCAACATAGCCCTTGATGTATTTACCCTCTACAGAAATTGTCCAGTATGGCTGTTTGCTAAGCTCCGATACAGGGTTAACTGCAATACGGGTTTGGTCTACCTTGAATGTAAATCCTCCTCCGCCTATTGGGTAACTACGGCCATTGCCAAGCAATAGTTCTGTAAATGCATTTCGTTTGCGATCGTAGCGCAAAAATGCGCTGCTTCCTTTGCCCTCAAAGAAGTAGTTGGGCGATAATTCTTGAGTTCTTGTGTTGCCTGGTGCTCGTCCAATAAATACTCCAGGACTATTTTCATCAGGAGTTGTAACAACCAAAGTATCTTGAGTGGCGGCCCAGCTAAAAGGACCGAAACGAAGTTCGGCATGCAACGTACGCGCCTGGACTATGGCGAGCAGCGCAAGGAGGATCGTTACAATTCTGCCAGTCATGTTAGCTCTTAGTAAATTATGACCCATATCATAGCCAGCCTATGCGGCAGGTTCTTGGATTGCGAGACGCGAAAAGTGCTCGTCGCAATGCGAAGTGGTCCTTAGCCATCTGTGCTTACGAACCGACTCTAATGTTTTCGCATAGATAATCGGTAGTTGTGCCGTTTGGCATTAGCCCAATTGAGTGCCTCAAGAAAAGGATGGGTATTGGCGATTACCAATGCACGGGGAAAACATGAGTGATTTAGCCTCAGCAGGCTTAGAAATCCATAAGTTAGATGAGAAGGGCACGGTCGCGCGGCGGATAAATTGTCTGCCTGGGCGTATTACCGTTCTCAGATCGGTGCATCCCACAGAAAGCGAGATGTACCAACAAGCCTTGCTTGGTAAGCCATCAGCTGGTCGTTTCACTATTTTGTTTCGTGGTGCCCCATATATCCCAGGACGGCACAATCTTATCGGGGACTCTCCAGATTTTATTACTGGAGATAAAAAGACAGTCTTTCAGTATCTAAGCGCAAGTGGAGTAGCTGAAAACACAATCGAAAAGTTATTGCTTGAATTCTCTTTGGGGGGCCTGTCGCAGGCGGCCTGTGCCGACCTTGGTCCAGGCCAGCAGCGTGTGCTGCGCCTACTAGCTGTCGCACAAAATCCTGAAGTTGTGCATGTATTAGTCGAGCCATTTGCGCCGCTCTCGGAGGAGCTACGCGAGAAAGTCGCAATGTACTTGTCTGATTTTGTGGCCAAGCGCGCAGGGATCGTAGTTGTAACAAGCCTGACTGTGCGCCCTGATGCTTGGATTGAAAATGAATACATTTCCCGCGCCCAATTAGAACGGCCGCGTACCAAAACGGTAGGGTTTGGTAGTGATGCCTTGAATCGAGAAGAGCTTTTAGCGCATATGCGCCAGAGTGAAGCATTGTCTTCGCCCGTAGCATCTGGAAAAGTGCTGCTTTCTCCGCCTAAGCAGCACGCCTCAACCTGGGTGGCTATGAGTGCTGTTAGTATTTGCTTAGCTTTAATCGGCTTTGTTTGCTACGACAAATTTGCTAGTAGGCCTGACTCAATTGCTATTTCAAGTACAAGCACGCCAATCACTGCTGCTGCGCTAGTTAAGCCCGCGCCTGCGGAAGTTGAAGCACAAGTTTCGCATTACCCGGCGACAGTACAGGAGGCTGTATTGAAGGCATTTTTGAGGCCGGATGAGGTGCTACAAGGGCAAATGCTGGCTTCAGTTCAAATTCCGACCCAGAATTTGCGCGCTTCATTTGAGCAGCCAATCCAGCAAGATTCAAATCAAGAGCTTGGCGCAGTTCAAGAGGAGTCCCAAGACGATCTTGAAGCCCGGCGGGAAGAGATCCGTCAGCGTTTCCTAGAGGCCATCGCACGAGCCTCTAGAGAGCAACAGCAAGGTACGGAGTGGGGGAATTAGCCCCACTCCATCCACAAGCGTATGTTTAATTAAGCTGCTTCCAGTTCGAAGGATTTGATTGGGCTAGTCCGGGCGGTAAGTAGAAATAGGCGGGGGTTGCAGTGGTGCTCCATCCCTTTGCGAATAGATATCTTGTCCCATTCGGACAGTCAGCTTTGATTACATTGTGTAAACCTAAAAGTAGACTGTTTCCGACTAGAACGTTCCAAATTCCAGACGCTGGGTTATAGACCAACTCTGAAGCAATGCAGGAGGTACCTTTGATTATCACTGAGCCTGGTCGAGTAAATGGTTCTAGTCCTAGTCCTGTGCCAAAGTCAGGAGTTGTGAACTCGAATGGTGTACCATTCGAGTCACTTAATTTTAGCACTGTAGCGATAGTACAACTTTGTGCGTGTGCCGCCTGGGTAGAGAGTGCAGAAAATCCGACAATGGTCAAAAGTATAAGAATTCTGTTTATCGATAGCATATGCGTCCCTCGTAATAATTGGAAATACTTACATTCCTGATATCTAAGGAAATGGAATCGGCCTTAAACTGTAAGGGCTTGATTAGCCTCGGCTAGATTCCCCAAAATTAGGAAAATCTTTTAGCTAATTTAGGGCATTTCACTATCTAACTTTAACATTCTAATAGGTGGGGAATGATCTCATTTTGCGTTAGGGCCTTTGGCAGATGAGAAAACGTACCTTCAATTGTAGAAATCTGTATTTGATGAAACAGGCAGTGTGCGCTCTGTGGTTTTTTAATTAGCTACATTAATGTCTGACACTGTCTGTCAGATCGAATAGCGCCTATTGCACTTCAATACTCAGTAAGGGACATGGCTGTCTCTAACTAAGCTAGATCCGCCTGGAAGACTACCAAGTGCGAGGAATACTAAGTCTCTACTCTCGAAAGTTGGTCACGCCAGACGATATCCTTCAGTTAAAGTAACTTTTAAGGCAGCTTCGCTGTACTGCAGAATGGCTCAGGTCAGCCTAGAGCTATCTCTTACTTGCCACTGACTGGCTCAGTCACATTGCCAGTCGCAAGGTTAATGATCTTTTGATAGTCGGCATCTGTCAGGCTACCATTCGCGTGTGCCTCATCTAAGTGCGCATAAAAAGCTGAGCGTGTCCCAAGCTCCTCGCTGTGGAATCCATCGTCATACATCTCAACTGCTTGGAGGTAGTCTTTTCGTGCATATGAGGCCTCCATAGTAGCGATTAGATCAAGCGCTGACTGAGCTTTTACAAGTGGGCTAGATGCTGCATCTCGAAGAGCTGTTAGTGCAGTGTCCATTCCTACAGCCGCTTGTCGTGCTTCGTGCCCGTACAGTGAATCGGCTACGTTCATCAGCCACGGATCTATATCTTCAGCATGAGCGAAAAGCGGCTTTAACTCATCGCGACGGGCATTAAAGTCAGAGAAAATTCCTACTCCCTTATGCTCTTCGCGGTAGACTCTGGCGATTTGTAGCTTGAAGTCTGGGTCCAGTCCCTGCAGTAGATCTAGTGTTTTAGCTGGCTGCTTCCCAACCTCGGCAGCCAAATTCCATGGATCCGCCCCATCAATCAGCATAGCTGTGCGTACAAGCTGATCGTAACTCAGATTGCCCGCCTCTCTTAGGTTGCTTATGCGATTAACGAAGGAAACAAATTTATCCTCGCCCCGGTCTCGAGCGCGTGACTCTTCAACCCAGTTGTACATCTGCTCCAGAGTTTTGGCCTCTTCAGGCTTGAGGCCACGCAGTACGCTATCCTTGTCGCCAATATGCGGAGCACTTTCGGCTAACTGATCGTTTAGCTTCTTAAGGCTCTGCGGATTGATGCCCGCTAATCGAAGCTGCTGGGCCCCAACAAAGCCCAAGCTTAGCTTGCGGTCGCCAGTCTCTGGCTTCTCAGCAAGTTTGTACAGATCGGCAGATATGTCCGCACCTGCAAACAGGCGGCTGTATTGGGCGCTCATGATGCGTGGATCCGAGAGTCCGCCGTTAAGGTAGCCCCGAATCTCGTCTTCTCTTGGCCTATCTTTTGTTAGTTCGTCGTGAAGCTCGCCAGTGCGTGTAATAAGCGCATACGGCAATGCCCTGGCTTTCTCTTCCTTCGAAAGAATCGAGTCCGGCGCTAATTGTACCACCGTCTCCATGCTATGGCCACTTTCAAGGCCTTTCCAAAGTAGGTCCAATGTTTCCGGTGCCAGCTTTCCGCTTACCTTTGCTTCCGTCCAGGCTACGCCTTCCCATGGGGCCTTGCCGGTTTTGGCAAGGTTTTCAACAGCAGCAATTAATCCGGGCTCGCCTTTGTGTGCTGTGTCATATGCTGTAACCATGGCCGGGCTACGAGCAATTAAGCTATCGATTCGACCTAAGTCAGGCGTCTCTTTCTTAAGCTCTGTGCCCAACTCAATGCTGCGTGGCAGATAAACGTAAGCCAAAAGCTTGTCCTTCTCTGCTTGCGAGAGAGAACTATCATTTACTGCTTGCTCAAGTGTCGTCCCGTAAAATCGCTGATACTGCTTGTCAGTTTGATCGATGCAGTCATGCAAGTCCTTCATTGTCTCAGCCCGCACCGCAATGTTAGCGATGTGGCGAAGGTTTTTGTTTACTTCCTGGGCCTGCTGCGTGGCATAAAACCCGAGATCGTGCGCCAAAAGTGCACGCGTCAGATCGTCGCCTTCAAGGCGTGCCTTAAGGCCATCGCGAACTGTTTGGCCCGGGTGGGCCTCATCATGTGATTGAATTAATAGAATGCGCTCGTGATCGCTAAGGTAGTAATTGGGTGTTGATGAAGCGCCATGCTCAAGAAGCCCTATTAGGCGCTCTGGGTCGTCCTTGCCCTTACTGAATTTCTCAATCCTGTCATGCAGCATAGATTGAGCCAGGCCAATATCCGTTCCGTAGCGAATAGAAACTGAAACATTTGTTAGGTTCGGATCGAGCTTAGATATATCAGCATAGAAAGTGGATCCAGAAGTATCAGCAGTAGGCGACGGATGGGCGAGCGCCGAGTAAACCTTAAGACCTTCAGAGGTGTCGGCATCAATATCCCCCTTTAGATAATCAACGAGCGTCCCCTCTGGTTTGCCAGAAAAGGAACGCGCCTGCCAAGCTGCCTCTAATGCTGTGATTTGCTCCTTAGTGAGGGCCGATATCCCAGGAGTCTTTCCAGAAGGGTCGGGAATATAGCCGACAGCTTGGTATACCCACTCATTGTTTGTGCCACTGCCCTCGCAAGCCCCAATTATCTTGTCTACGCGACGGCCGGCATCAAATCCCTTGGCAAGCTCCAACAATCGATCGCGGTTTTCCGGTTTTAGTTTGTAGGCCAGATCTCTAAAGGCAGTCTTGCCAGACTTCTGTGCTTCTTGGTCAGCCAAAGCCTCAAGTTTGCTTGCTTCGCTTGGAGGGAGAGCAGAAAGAAGCTTAGTAGCATTGGCCCAAGCTCTTTCTAGTCTGACACCACCATCCTTCTCAGCTGCAACGATTTCAGCCGCAACTTTTTGCATCTCTACAGCGCGCCCACGCTCTGCAATCCCATTATAGTGGAGGGCAATTTGCTCTAGTTGCTTTGGTGTCGCGTTGCCAACCAGTTCAAGTATTTTTTCTCGCTTAGCTTGGTCGTTAAGCGCAGAATTAAGAACAATTTTGTTTATTTCTTCGGCTGATTTGTGGGGGTCCATGCCACGCACAGCGAATTGTGTAAGACCCTTGTCAAAGGTAGCGAGGTTGCCCGTCACTAGGTCTTGGCAAAGTTTGGTATAGGTATCTTTGTCAGCCTGTGTTGCGCTCGATGAATTCGCTTGCTCACGCATGCGTTTTAGTTCTACTAGCTGTTCCTTGGTCACTCCCGCTAGACTGTCAGGGTTGCTCCACAGAACTTGTTCCACATAGTCGCGGCAGATTTGTGCCGCAACTTCTGGGGTATGCGCCCCAAGTTTTTCGCGTACTTCTGCTCTAGTGAGCGCAACTTCCCCCTCAACTTCTTGAGAGCGAACACTCCTTGCCCAAAGGTCACGCGCGTCGCGCTCGCTATGATCCTTTGCTACAGAGCCATGCATCTTCGCAACAGCATCTGGGAGCGGTGGATAATCTAGTTCGGCACCCTGTGGCACGCCGGCCATGTGCGCTTTTAAATCCTGCTGGAATTCGCCAAAACCAAATACTTGGTGATGCCCTACTGGATCGCCCTCGGAAAGTACTGCTGCTTTTCCTTGGCGAACTCTATCTATTAGATCGGCGTATTTTTGATAGTCGGGGCCGCGGTCCTCTGGGCGAATTGGACGAACCTCTGCTGGTCGGCTTGCATCTTGGCGCAAGGCTTGCAAAATGGCTTGTGCTTGATCTTGAGGTGTCGCTACTGCGCCTGGATCTTGAACGATTACTGGCATGCTAACTCCGCTACTATCCTTTTTTGCGGCCCCTTAAGTGGCCCAGTTCAACAGTAAAGTGAACAAGGCATACTCCTACTTATACATGAGGTTATGGAGGATAATGACCAACTTGTGCGCTTAAGTTGTCAGTGTACTAATGTGATATTATTGGATATTTTGACAGGATATGCGTCAAATCAAAACTAGCATAACAGGAGTGGAAGTTAATCTATAGGGTCTAACCGGGAAGCACCTTCTATGTTCAAGTCATCTGCCGCTGCAATTTGTGTGACCGCCAGTCTTTTATGGATGAGTGCTTGTGCGCCCGCTGGTACTAACATTTACCAGGACACAGCTGTAGGCGGACTCGGGGCCGCAGCGGTTGGTGCTGCTACTGGTACGGCGATTGGAGCTATTATCAAAAATGGAGATGTTGCCAAGAGCGCTTTGTTGGGAACAGCGATTGCTATTCCAATCGGTATGGTTGCCGGTGCTGTATACTCTACCTACTCAGAGAATGCGCAAATTTCAGATAACAACGAACTAATTCAAAAAAATCACGCAGAACTTGTATCACGCGAGCACGAACTAGAGGAAATGCGTCGCTCAATTAAGGACGACTCGGATATCTTGTTGGTGCCAGACGATATTGAACATCAGTACAACGGCCCAACTTTGGGCAATCGCTACCGCTAGCGCAGAGCCGCCTGCAATTCTTTCGCCTTATCTGTCTTTTCCCAACTAAAATGGCCTTGGACGCTGGGTTCACGGCCAAAGTGTCCGTAGCTGGCTGTGGGCTGGTAGATCGGCTTAAGCATATTGAGGGAGTCGATGATGCTGCGTGGGCGCAAGTCGAATATTTCACGCGCTACGCTTGAGATTTTATTCTCATCAACTTTGGCTGTGCCAAACGTATTCACGTAAATTGAAACTGGGCGCGCCACCCCGATGGCGTAAGCAACCTGCACTTCGCAGCGCTCGGCAAGTCCAGCAGCGACGATGTTCTTTGCCATGTGGCGTGCTGCGTAAGCCGCAGAGCGGTCTACCTTTGATGGGTCTTTGCCGGAAAAAGCGCCGCCACCATGTCGGCCAAATCCACCGTAAGAATCAACAATTATCTTGCGCCCGGTTAGGCCGCAGTCGCCGACAGGTCCGCCAATCACAAAGCGGCCGGTGGGGTTTACAAAGTAGCGCGTATCGCGGGTTAGATATTTAGCTGGAATGACCTTTTTGATGACAGAGTTTATTATAAAGTCCTCTAGCTCCTTCAAATCTTTGTCTTCAGTGTGTTGAGTTGAGAGCACTACAGTGTCAACGCTTATGGGGTTGCCGCCTGAATAGCGCACTGAAACCTGTGCCTTCGCATCGGGACGCAAAAAACTAGCCTCGCCAGAGCGCCGGATGCGAGAAAGCTCACGCATGAGCTGATGTGATAGGGCAATTGGCAGCGGCATTAGCTCAGGTGTTTCTGTGCAGGCGTAGCCAAACATTAGACCTTGATCGCCTGCTCCTTGCTCCTTATGCAGGCCTTCACCTTCTGTGACGCCTTGGCTAATGTCAGGCGACTGCTGACTTAGGAACTTCAATATTTCACATGTCTCTGAGTCAAATCCGATATTGGGGTCCTGGTAACCGATATGCCGAATGGTTTCCCTCACGATGGCATCGTGGTTAACGCGCGCTTTAGACGTAATTTCACCAGCTAGGATTACAACGTTATTTTTGACCAGAGTTTCGCAAGCTACGCGGCTAGAAGGATCCTCGCGCAAGTATGCATCCAATATTCCATCGCTAATTTGATCAGCGACTTTATCAGGGTGCCCTTCGCCTACTGATTCTGAACTAAAGACAAAATCGGATTGTGCCACGTTGTTGTCTCCCTAACTTTGAAAGCAGGCCCTATATGCGCCGTCCTGAGCCTGACAGGTATTACTATTTAGATGTTCCTGCGATCTTAAGCGTCTCTGCGAGAGCTCGCAAGTAAAATCATACACTTATAGCGATTCCCAAAAATAATTGCCGCGAGCGATGGGGCATCTAAAATATTGATGTACGGGCCTATAATGATGAATTGGATCGTAATAGAGATATATTAATGTCGCGCCTCTGGCGCGGCTGTATTCTTTTAGGGAGCTGCTATAACTAATTGCCCTTCGGCAGTCTGCCTCCGGCGGACTAGCGCTGAAAGTTATTACTGCTCGCTTCTCTCGCGGCAATAACTTTCGGGGAGCGCTCTAGCGTTCGGCATCGCGATGTTTAACGCTTATAAGGCTTCCGGGAGCAACGACCTTGCTAGCCAAGGCAGTTGCAATCGCCACCGAGCGGTGCTTCCCGCCTGTACAGCCTATGCCAATATTAAGGTAGGACTTGCCCTCGAATTGATAGCGCGGCAAAAGAAAAGTCAGCAGTTCGCTATAGCGTTTTACAAATTCTGTTGCTTGTTCGTTATTCAACACATAATTGGCAACGTTTGGATCAAGCCCAGTCTTGTCGCGTAGTGACTCTACAAAATGCGGGTTGGGAAGAAACCTAACATCCACTACCAAGTCGCAATCGATAGGAATGCCAAACTTAAAGCCAAAGGATAAGAAATTGATGCGCATTTGCCGTGCAGATGCAGCGGGTAAGGTTTCTATAAAGGAAATTAGCTCGCGGCGCAGCTCATGCACGTTCATGGAGCTTGTATCGATTACAAAATGGGCACTTTCTCTGAGTGGACTTAAGCGTCTACGTTCGCGCTGGATGGTTTCTTCAAGCGATTTATCCTTAGCGCCGTCAAAGTTTGGGTGCGGTCGCCTGGTCTCACTATAGCGCTTAATAATCGTTTCTGTCTTTGCGTCTAAAAACACAAGACGCACCTTTTCGCGCTTAGGATCTAGCTCGTCGATTAGGTTGCGTAGATCCTGCATCCTATCGCGATTTTCAATGTCCAACTGCAGTGCGGTTTTAGTGTATTTACCGGCGGAGGTCTGAGAGAGTTCGATCAGTTGTCTGAGCAGTGGAACGGGCAAATTGTCGAGGGTAAAAAAGCCGCTGTCTTCGAACGTATCGAGGGCATGCGACTTCCCAGCCCCGGAAAGGCCCGCTACCAACACAAGTGACTGAATATGTGCGAGGCTTAGCGCCACATTTAGCTCGCCTTAGTGATGGCTCTTCAGCTTTTCCTTGTGCTTACGCAGCTGCTGAGAGATAGAATCGGCTAATAGGTCGAGTGTCTTGTATAAATCTTCGCTTTCCTCGCTACCATTGAAGTGAGTTCCATTGGCGTGCATTGAAAGCTCAGCAATCTGACGGCTCTTCTCAACCTTCAAGACCAAGTGGCCTTCTGCGTTTTGATGTAAAAACTTGGATACACAATGGCTGAGCTTCTCTGTGGCGTATTTGCGCAACGCATCAGTGGCATCAAGGCCGCGAAATGTAATATTAAGGCTCAAAGTATGGTTGGTTGTCATAAAGTGTTCCTCTCCTTTGATGTCGTATGCATTGATTGGAGGTGGGACGTAAATTTTACCCCAGCCTTGCTCAGTTTAGAAGAGCTTTTTACGCTTGGCAGAAGACAATATTCCTAGCGCTTCGCGATACTTGGCTACAGTGCGGCGCGCTATATCGATGTTCTGCGCTTTTAAGATTTCAACAATTTTTTGATCGCTGATTGGATCCTCAGGCGTCTCGGCGCCGATTAGATTCTTAATTTTCTCTTTGATACTTGAAGAAGATACGTCTCCTTCGGCAGTTTTAATGCCGGTGGTGAAGAAAAACTTAAGTTCAAAAATTCCTTGCGGGGTGTGTACATACTTGTTGGTGGTGACGCGACTTACAGTCGATTCATGCATGCCGATGTCATCGGCGACATCCTTAAGTACAAGCGGTTTAAGCTTTTCAATGCCGTGATCAAGAAACTCTTTTTGGAACTTAACAATACTTTCAGTAACGCGATAAATTGTCTGCTGGCGCTGGTGAATGCTCTTAATTAGCCAAGAGGCTGCTTTTAGACGCTCGTTGAGGTAAGTGCGGTTGACGCTGTTGTCTTCTTCACCTTTGCGCAATAGCTCTAGGTAGTACGGGCTAACCCGCAACTTTGGGAGACCATCTTCATTAAGGCTGATTACATATTCACTGCCAACTTTGTAAACATATATGTCTGGGAGCACGTAGCGTGTGGTGTCGTCAGCAAAAGGACGACCGGGGCGTGGCTCAAGACGGCGTATGGAAGCAATCGCTTTATATACCGCCTCGACATTGCAACTAGTTTCCTTGGCGATCTGCTCAAACTTTCGCTTTTCAATCTTTTCTAAGTGCTGGGAAACGATTTTAGCTTCTAACGAGTCAGTTAGTCCCAAATCTTCCAGCTGAAATAGCAAGCATTCGCGTAAGTCGCGTGCGGCAACGCCCGGCGGATCGAAAGACTTGAATATTTCAATCACTTCCATAACGGCTGCTGTATCGCACTGGCACTCTTGAGCGATTTCGTCGTGGGTGACGCAGAGATAGCCGTCACGATTTAAGTTGCCAATAATGTGGAAGGAAATTCTAGTCTGCAGTTCACTTAGCCCATTGCTGCGGACCTGACTAATTAAATGTTCCTGTAGTGTTTCAGCTTTTGTAAGAGTTGCCTCGAGCGAAGGTTTGTCATCGTAGTCGATGCTTCCTTTGGGCGTAGCTGAACCGCGTGAGTCTATGAAATTCTCGAGATAGTCTTCCCAGTCAACTTTTGGTTCCTTAGCTGTTGCTTCGGGAACTTCCGACTCGCTGGGTGGTTCACTGGAAGGTGGGGCGGCATCACCTTGTTCGCCGCTGTCGGCAACTGTTGGGCCTTTTTGTTCGGTACCTTCCTCAGTACCTTCCTTGATTTCTTCCAGTACCGGGTTCTCTAAAAGCTCTTTTTCAATCGCTTCTTTGTATTCCAAACGACCAAGCTGCAATAACTTAATCGCCTGCTGAAGTTGTGGAGTCATCAGAAGCGACTGACTAAGTTTTTGTACTAACTTGGTTTCTAATCCCATGGCCTAACTTCTCGGCCCCCCTTTAAGTGTTATTGGGCCGTCCCTCATCTTTTGGATGTGAAAGTGGCGTCTTGTATGCACAAATTGTGCTAGAGGGCCTCAATTCATCAGCAGGAACCCAGTAGATATCGGCTAATTAGCTGGAAATACTGATAGTATGTGTCAAATAATTCTGCAGGTTAAGCTAGTATCAGCGAAGATGGGTAAGCATGAAGGGCGATTCGATGTTTTGGTGGTTAAAACGAGGACTGGGTAGGTGCAGCATGCCTCAAAATATGCTCGCCTAACCCAGTCTCTATAGCGAGAAGTTGTCGCCCAGATAGTAGCGTTGGGCGCGTTCGCTTTCGGCAATATGTTGGGGTGAACCTTCCTCCAGTACTTTGCCATCCACCATTATATAGGCGCGATCGCAGATACCTAGTGTTTCGCGCACATTATGGTCTGTGATTAAGACACCGATGCCTGTTTCCTTAAGCCTTAATATTATTCCTTGAATATCTCGCACTGCCAGGGGATCTATTCCTGCAAACGGTTCGTCGAGTAAGATAAAATGGGGGGAGCGAGCTAGGGCCCGAGTAATCTCGACACGCCTCCGTTCTCCGCCAGACAGCGAGCTGCCAAGACTCTTCAATATTTTTGCAAGACCCAAGAATTCTACAAGCTCTTCATGTCGCTGCTTGCGAGCTTGAGCTGATGGGAAGGGGACAGTTTCAAGTATCGACATGATGTTGTCGTGAACTGTCATTTTGCGAAATATAGAGGCCTCTTGCGGTAAATATCCAATACCGAGCCGTGCTCGAATGTACATTGGCTCATTCGTAATATCTTGATCGTCTAGTAACACAATGCCTTGCTCAGGTGCTACTAGTCCTACACAAGCATAAAAAGTAGTAGTTTTGCCGGCGCCATTTGGACCTAGAAGGCCAATTATTTCGCTTGAGGCGATTTGGATCGAGACGTGATCCACAACTCGTCGACCGGAGTACGACTTAACGATGTCATGTAGTGAAAGCGTGTGCACAATTATCCGTAAGCTTTTACGGCATAGTACGCCAGGCAAGCTATTTTTGACAAATCATCTATCTCGATTTGGGTTTCTGCCACCTGAAGTAGCTGTTGGCTCAGGGGTTGGAGTGGGGGTCGCTTCTTCCTGCCCTCCGCCACCAGCAAATGGACGCCTAACCGGTGTTGCTGTCGGTGTTGGCACATTCGGCCGACAAACACGAGTTCCAGACTGAGATCGACAGTCGCTTGAATCGCCTCCTTGGTCCAGCGCGGGGTCTCGATTCACCGGTGTCGGCGTCGGAGTAGGGGTTTCAATACTATGCAGCGTTATGGACCCATCTGGTTGCAACACTAGGCTGATAGCGACTTCGCTAGCGCCGATTGGAACAGGTATAACTATAGTGCCATTAGCATTCGGGCCGGACACTGCTAGTTCAACATTTCCCTCCAAGACTGAGGTCGAATTTATTGAGTAACTACCAGCTTCATCGCTGATGCCATCCTCGCCTGTGGCAGTGATTGTAATTCGCACCCCAGATATGGCCTGGCCGTTTGCGTCAGCAATATATCCTCTAATAAGCGTTCCGCCGCCTGTGCCTTCAGAGCCACCACCGCACCCGACGATAGAGCAGCACATTAACAGCGCAATTAGTGCGCGCATCAAGTAGATTATTTTTGAGCCATAAGCCATAGAATCTATTTTTTACAGGCCCCTCGCGCAGCACGGGGGGAATAATCCCCATCACTATCTTCCGCGGTCTGCTTCACTAAAGCGCGTTGCGACTACAGAGCAGCTTACGAAAAATTCGCACGCCGCCGATTTACTTCGTGTAAGAGGTTTCCACTTAGTCTTATCACTTATCGTCAGTGTAACCGCTATTGCTCCATCGGTCGAGATAAGCCATTAATTGCACTAAAGTTCCTTGTCCACACTTTGTGGCTTAACTTCTGGTAGCATTAGGCGACTGAAAGAAGCAAAAATGGCGCCAACTCCACCGACTTGGCCAGTCTTCGGCGTGACGTCAAGGTCGTAGCGTCCAAGAAATTTTCTTAGTTTGCGATGAAAACGCTCGCCTTCGTTATACAGGAACTTGCGCAAGGCCGGTACGGCATCTAGTCGTAGGTTATCAAATTCCGTGCGCAGGTGGTGATTTGGGGGGTGCGGCTGCTCGTAAATATTCTCCTCAATTGAACTCATTAAATGAGCCATGTCTTTGGCGAACAGCTTGAAGCCTTCGGCTGGGTTGTCTTTAGGAACATAGGCCTTCATGTCCAAGCGCACGCCTTTGGTCGTTTTGGTAACAATTCCGAGGCGTTCTAGCTCAAAAAGCAAAGTTCCAGGTCGTATGTCAGTAACAACACTTCGGACTAAGTCGCTAAATTCACTGTCATCTGTTTCGCAGCTAAGCACCCGCGGTTTGCCATTACTGGTAGTAAATCGTCGATCTATCTGCCACTGGCCTATAATTCTAGTAATGTAACCAAGCGGACGCTCAGCTGTCTCGCCACCCAGAACTCGCAATATTTCAGCCCTATGTAGCCCAGTAGCTGCGCACAAGCGACTAGAGTTGATCTTGTGCCCCCTGCGCTCTAGGTCCTCTTTGGCAACTTCTACAAAGACTTTTTTTGTAGCCTCGTAGATTTCCTGTACCGAAATGGAGTGGCGCAGGCAAAATCGAAGCGCTGGTTTCAGCATTAGCTGAAGCGCTTCAAGGTAACGCTGTCTAACCTCGAGAGTCATATGCAGGCTGTATCGACTATTTGTGGAAGAAATTTACACATGGGCGCTTGATTTAGGTAAGGCCGCCAAAGAAAAACACTAAGCACATTAGTAGGTTAGCTTAGTGGGCGAGCTTACTCAATGGGGAGAAGTGTAAAAAGCTGCTACTTCCCGACTAAGCGGAAAATAGCAGCCCGTAGGTAGGTTAAGGTCGCAGAGAGCTTAGGTTAGGTCTTGTGGTGTTCTAAGTTCCCTGAAACGTTGGATGCTTTTGACTTGGGCGACCCCCGCACAACGCAACTTTTAGCTCGATGTGCGACGCCACACGCCGTAAGTTCCAACGTCTGTGTTTCTCTACTAAGCAGTATGGCATATTTTCTGGCGCTAGTAACCTAAAATGTAAAAATTTTACACAAATGTATTCAGCTACTTGAGGCACTAAGCGCTTCCATGACAACTGCCACCCCATCTTCGTCCACTGAATTTACTACAAATGGAGCCTTCTCGCGCACTGCTTGCGGTGCATTGCCCATTGCTACCCCCAGCCCAGAGCGTAAAAGGAAGGGTAGGTCTGATTCGCCATCTCCAAATGATGCTATTTCCGAAGAGGTTAGGTTCAAACGCTCAAGTATGAAATCGAAAGCTGCATCACGCGAAGATGTACTGCTGGTAATATTTCCAAATGTCACTTGCGCGTGGTTCGCTCCATAGCTTACTCCAAGGCTAATCTCCGGCACCGATTCATCTATGTTACGCAAGGCTGTTGCATCCTTCTCGTTGTCGCTCATGAGCACTAATTTTAGTATTGCTGACTGTGCCAGAATTGATTCGAAGCTGGCGGTAGTAGGCAGGCGATGGATGTAGTGTGCATGAATTTCCCCAAAGTGTGAGGGGATCTCTACGAAATAGCTTTCAGATGTGTAGTATTCAAGATGCAGGGCATGCTTTAAGGCATACTCTCGCACAGCTCTTATTGTTTGTGCAGGTAGCGCTTGTGAGCGCAAGCTGGAGCCACTCTTAGGGTCGAGCACTAGGGCGCCAGAGAAAAATACACTTGGCGCATTAATACCTAATTGCTTCATAATATTTTGTGCCGAAAATGCTGGTCGCCCTGAGGCAATAGCAATTAGTCCCCCCTGTTCGCGAAAGCGTGAAATACTGTCAGCAGTTCGTTTGGAAATTTGTCCACTAGTGCCAATTAGTGTTCCATCAACATCAAAAAAGCAAAGTCGGATGCGTAGCTGTTTAAGCGAGGCGAGGTTTGTTGGTCCCAAATGTATTCCCATAATTGGAGTGATCTTCGCATGAGCGCTTCAGGTATCGCAACTTTTCAAGGAAGTTTGGACTTGGATCTCTATACAAGCGGGCGTGCTGGAGGAGAGGATTTTCCTCTCAAACTACGTGGGCCGATTGTAATTTGAATAGTAACGCCGGTCATAATTACGTAGATTAGAAAGGCCGCCATGCCGGTAGCCCATGTTAGTAGCGAGAGGTGCAGGACCAGCACTAGCGCTGACGAAAATACCACAGCGGTTATTCCTTTCCAGTTAGTCTGAAAGCGTTCTGCGCGGTCACGCAATCCAGATAGCGTCAAAACATGTCGAGCCACTGCTACGCCGATAATTGCCGGATAAAGCGAGCCAAGGGTAGCAATCCAGGCTTGTAGGTCCTTGGTGATATCAACCAGTGCCAGGCACACTCCCATTACGAAGGCTAGCATAAGCCCCTTTGTAAATGAGCAGTCCAGCATATAACTCAGCCTAAATGCTGGAGTGTACAAAGCAATTGCTGCGTCAGTGTTGGCGAGAAGATTAAACACGTGAGGTAGAGTAAACATCCCAAGTGTTGCAAATAATGGCGCGATTAGAAGTTGTTGTTGGTCTTGAAATAGCAGTACGCCAAAGAGCCCAAACAAGAAACCTGGCAAGCACAGTCCAAATACGGTGGCACGCGAAAGGTCAGCCCGGGTGGCCAGCCGGTGGGTAAAGTCTGGTATGACCGTGACAAATGAAATCAGAGATGCAACGACTACCGATACTCCCCATAGAAGACTCTGGCTGCTGGTTTGATTAAGATGTAAGCGCAGTCCATTTCTGAATTGAGCGTACAGTAAAAAGCCTGTTAGTCCACATACCGATAGTGTCATTAGGCTTTTTACAAGCGCAAAGCGAAAGAGCGAAAGGCTAGCGAACCACAACATTAATACCGAGTAGAGCAAAGTTGAGCCAGTACTGCCGAGGGCAGGAAGGATAGCCTCAAGTGAACCGCCGCCTAAGCGAACTATTACAGCAAACCACCCGATCTGACCGACAGCAAGAATAGCGCTAAAAAATATTTGATTCCCACGTCGCCCAAACACTGGCTCAAGGAGTTCGGATGTTGCCCTTCTAACGCGTAGCCCTAGTCCGCCATAAATGTAGGTAATACAGGCCAGCAAGAGGTAGCCAATCACTAGGGAGATGCAGGCATCTGTGAATGAAAGTTCTTGTGCAAGCAATCCGCCCACCAGCAGGTTCCATGGCGAGGCTACAACATTGGCAAATATTGGAGCGATTACCTTCCATGATACTAACTGTGAGGGAGTAGGGATGGGTGGCACAGATGGATCAGCGCTGCTTATGGCACGTTTTGGCTTGGGTAGGGATTGACTTGCAGCAGGGATACTCACACTCGAATTATAGTTGTACTGACGAGGTAAACAAGCAAATCTCGCTTGGTGTGAGTCACGCTTCCTTTAATTAAAATTAAAAGGTTGCTTGCGAACAAAAGGGCCTGTGATTGTGAACTGTTAGCCTAGTTCGGGCGCTGCAGCTAGCGGTGGGGCGGTGATCAATTAGTAGGGGAGAGCTTCTCGACCCACACCGCTTGCGTGTCTCCTGGCAATAAAGAGGAAGGCGAGCCCGCACTGTATGCGCCTTGCCACGCAGTGGCGAGTCTCCGACATTACGATGAGGATCTGTTCTGCAGCCCCATTATTACCTGCTGGTAGGCATTTCAGGTCGATTGGCGAAGTTGTCCACAGTCACCATGCTCGTTGACATTACGTGGTGCACTACGACGGAGCACCTCTGCCACAACTTGCGAAAGCTGACTCAGTTGGTACGGCTTTTGAATAAAACCAGCCATTCCTTCATTCATTATCTCTTGGACGTGATTATTATTCACGTAGCCTGTTGAGAGAATCGCCAGCACATTAGGATTAATTTCTTTAAGACAGCGGAAACAGTCGCGTGCTCCCATGCGTGGCATGACCATATCAAGGATCAGCAAGTCAATTTCATGACCATTCTCTCGATAGTACTCGACAGCTTCAATTCCATCCTTGGCTGTTACAACGCGGTAGCCTAGCGAGCGAAGCATCTTCGTAGTAATGGCACGCACGATGTTATGATCATCCACTACCAGAATATGCCCACACCCGGTCAGCGGTTCAATCGGAGGTCGGCTGAGCGATGTTACTGATTCCGCATCTAGGCATGGAAAGTATAAGCGAAAAGATGTTCCTTTCCCGACCTTACTTTCAACTTGGATTATGCCGTCATGGTTTTTTACTATTCCATAAACCATTGCCAGACCCATGCCGGTGCCGCGCCCAGGGGGTTTGGTTGTATAGAATGGCTCAAAGATGCGCTCACGATCCTCAGGCGGAATTCCACAGCCGGTATCGCTAACGGAAAGCTCGAGAAACTGACCAATTTCACGCTCTGGATCAAGCCGCAGTCCATCCGATCCATCAACAATGCGGGTCTCGATGGTTAGCTCTCCGCCGTCGTGCCCAGCAATATCTGGACTCATCGCATCGCGAGAATTGATTGCCAGGTTAAGCACTATTTGCTGCAGCTGCGTAGGATCGCCCAAGATGTATGGCGAATTAGCTTTAAGACGCTGCACTATGACAATGTTTTTCTCGATGGTACGCCTAAGCAGCAACAGCGTCTCCTCAATCGTAGCGTGTATATCTACTGGAACGTTTTGATGCTTACCTTTGCGAGCAAACCCAAGCAGCTTGGTAGTTAGTTGGCTGGCACGCTGCGCTGCAGACTCAATGGTATCGACAGCCTGCAGTACGTCAGGATTGCGCTCTTGTGTCATGCGTAACAGGCCAGTGCAACCTAAAATTCCTGTTAAAAGGTTGTTGAAGTCATGCGCGATGCCACCAGCTAGCTGCCCAATCGCCTCCATCTTTTGAGATTGTAGTAGTTCACGCTGGAGTTTCTTGGTCTCAGTTACATCCTGACATACACAAATCAGTCCACCACTGGGTAGAGCGGTCAGCGATATTTCCTGCGGGAAAAGGCTGCCATCTTTTTTCTTCCCAATTGCTTCTATCCTTAATTGTCCAGCTCGTAAAAATTTGGGCATCAATTCCATGTCAAAGCGCGCAAGTTCCCTTTCGTCATACAAGATGCGCCATGATTTCCCTATAAGCTCAGAGGGGTGGTCGTACCCATAAACTTGCGCGTGAGCTCGATTAAGATAGGTAAATCGTTGTTGCTCGTCCAAAATAGCCATGCCATCAACGGCCGCTTCAATCGCAAGAGACTTTAGTTCCAATTCCTGTTTTGTGCGTCTTTGCTCCGAGCCTTGGATGATTAGTGAAGCCATGTCGGCGATGGAGCCAGCGAAATGCTGTTCATCATAGGTCCAACGTCGTGGGCCACCCGCATGTGATAAGCAGATTAGGCCATGCAGGTGCCCATGCACATGTACAGGCGCCAAGATTAGTGCGGCAACGCCGATACTGCGTATGTCGGCCATCTCAGCTGCAAATCCAGAATTTTCGATATCATGAATTACAATCACACGATTTTTGTGCAGGCTTTGGAAGAGTAGTGGATGGCTATTGGCAGATACACTTAGTCCCTGAGAGTGTGCGCAAAGGCTGCGTTCAAACAAATCACGGCATTCCAGCGTTTGTGGCTCTGTGAGAACCCAGTATGCGACACGTTCTACGTCCAATGTTCCAGCTGCCGTTTCGACCAATTCCTGAATAGCAGGTGTGATGTTTCCAGCGTAGCGACTCTCTGTGCTTGCTAATTTGAGCAGTGCCTGTTGCTGAGCATGCAAGCGCTGTCGCTCCTCTAGAAAGCGAGTTGTTTTCCGGTCCATTCGCGAGTGCAGGCGCTTAAGATTGCGCCGTAATAGGAGGGCCGATATGCCAAGGCTAAGCAGGGCGCAATAGATTGTAATTTCTATGCCTGGGCTATTAACATATGCACCGGCCACCACACACAGTGCGAGTGTCAGTACTGCAAAAAAGCCCACAGAAATGTAGTCCCATGCCAACCGCATAGTGGCCGATCCATCAGAGAGTGACAGTTTTGGTACTACCTATTGTAGCGCTGGAAGTGACGCTATCCGAATGAAATGTGTTTTGCCTTGTTAGCACTAAATACGAATGATTCTAGAGAATTAGGGGCTTAGTGCTGGAAGTGGTCAGAAATATGGTGGGAAACACAGTTGATAAACCCTGCGCGAGTGAGTTTTGACAAAAACTCACTCGCAATAGCAGGGCTAGGGCCATCTTGGCGAAGCCAAGTGGACCAGTAGAGCACACAAACCCAGCCGACAAGTGGCGGCACTACTTAGCGTGCGTAACAAAATGAAAGCCTATATTGATGGCCCTACAGAAGGAATAGCGGTGATTTTGAGGCGATTCGGCATTTGCCCCTCGCGGCTTAGGGTTTACTCGTCTTCTGCGGCTCGACTTGGCTACGTCAAGATCTCGCTCGCCCATCCTCATTCACTTTTTGTCAAAAATGGATGAGGATGGGTTTATTCTCTCGCAAGCAATCCCCCAACTAGTTTAACCCTAGCAACTACAATCAGCACTTAACGCAAAACTACAAGAACGCACAAAGGCTGATGTAATTTCAACTCACGCAAAGTAGGTCTAGCTGTTTTGCGATGCAAATAGCACCTACTGGTAGCCCCAACCGTCAGAAGCTACTTTACTGGCGTAGGAGTGGCCTTGTTCACTAGTTTAACCCGAACCTGCCCGCTGGCCTCACTGCGGTTATCTTTCAAAAAGATAGTAATTACGTCGGCGCTCAAAGTGCTCTCGTTCTGAGTGAGCTCCGGGCTTCCGGTAAGCACGACTGTATCCTTTGCAGCTGTGTAGGTGGCGTCTGTCGCCGTTCCACGCATGTTGTCGCCCTTAAGAATAACCACATTGCTATGCGCCAGCATGCGTTGAATTTTATTGTTTTCGTCGTAGTTGCCTTCTAGTGAGTCAGAGGTAATCGTCATATCACCATGCTTAACCTCGACACTGCCTGCATACTTAAAGGTACGCGCATCAGTCTTTAGAGTAAGTGAATCAGCTTTTACAAACGTTGGCTCACCATTAAAGTTTGGGCTGTTCAGAATATCCATTGATACAGCTTGTTCGGATTTCGCTGGCGCTGGGGGCGGAGTCGCAGCTGGCGTGGAGCGTGCTGCGACACTCCCAGCCCCTTTAGCCTTGCTAGTAGGTGGCTTCTTAGATTGTGTCACTTTCTTTGCTGGACTTTTAGCAGCAGGGGCGCAATTAGCGTCGCTAGCGGCTAGGCTATACAGCGCAACGCTGGTGACAAGGAGACCTCTTGCAATTGCAGGGCAGGTTAGTCGCTTCATAATTTCTTTTTCGGTTTGAGAGTGCTGCGTACATTCTTAAGTAGGGTGAATTCTTTCTCATTCAAATTGCCACGTAGCTCGTCTCCTTCTACCTCAATTAGGTCACCACTTACTCGCACACGTTGCTCGCTTGTGACACGGCCACTTGCTCGGTCATAGACAAGCTCTTCAGTAGTTAGGGTGTTGGCGCTATTGTAAGAGACGATCACGTTACCTGATAAAGTGGCCTTCCCAATTGCTGAGCCATCGAGTTTAACATCGGCACTGGTAGCCTTTATGTCGACAACGTCGCCCTTGTCCTTGTACAAAATCACATGCGGATTCGAAACTCGCACAAGATTTTGCTCAGATACGAGTTGCCCCTGTGTGCCGAATATTTCCCACATCTTTTTTCCATCTCTAACTTCGCTGCGATGGAACTCGTTAAGGACAAACTTAGAATCAGCGGGACCTGGCAGTGGCGTAGGGGTTGGGGTGGGAGCTGGACCTACCGGTATCTCCTTGGCCGGCTTGCCCTTTGAAATAGTTGAGATGCCCCAGGCGAAAGCAAACAAGACACTTACGCAAGCAATTATTAGACTTGATCGGCGAGAAAGTCTCATGTCTTAGGCCAAAGCCTTGGTTAAGGGGTGAATTTGGCACAAAGTTGAAAGCAGGCGCTCGAACTCGTCTGGCATTAGCATACTTGGTCCATCCGAAGGGGCTTGGCTAGGATTGTCGTGGCACTCTAAAAATATGCCGTCTATGCCCACAGCAGTTGCGGCGCGAGCGAGTGGGGCAATAAACTCACGTTGGCCTCCAGAGGCACCGTTTGCACCACCCATCGACTGTACGCTGTGTGTCGCGTCAAAAATAATCGGGTAGCCAGTTCGCCGCATAATTTCTAGACCGCGCATGTCTACTACCAGATCTCTATAGCCGAAGCAGCTACCCCGTTCGCAGAGTAGAATATTTTTGTTGCCGGTGGAGGAGATTTTTTCTGCGACGTGCTGCATGTCATGCGGATCAAGAAACTGCCCTTTTTTGACGTTCACCGGCTTGCCAGTGGCGCCCACAGCCAGCAGTAGATCGGTCTGTCGACACAAGAAAGCAGGGGTTTGAAGTATGTCTACAACTTCAGCCACTGCTTTAGCTTGCTGCGCCTCATGCACATCGGTAAGCACGGGTAGCCCAGTCTCCTTTTTTACGTAGGCTAAAATGCCTAGTCCCTCTTCTAGCCCAATGCCGCGCTTTCCATTAACACTAGTGCGATTGGCCTTATCAAAGGAGCTCTTAAATACAAGATTAACAGGGAATTTGGAGCAGATGCCCTTCAAAGTTTTGGCCATGCGTACACAATGGTCACGCGACTCAATTTGGCAGGGGCCAGCAATTACCAATAATGGTTGACTGGCACCGACCTTAATACTGGAGCTAATTGAAACAGAGTGAGCTTGCATAGCCCAACAACTGTAGCCAAAGTGGCGAGAAAACTCAAAACTGCGTGGCTAATTGGGCAGTTTTGTTAGTCTTGTTGTTCTTAGGTGGCTTTTTGGCAGAAGAGTTCAGGCGCGCCTTACGGTGGTCGAGGGCGGCTGCGATAAAGCTTCTAAAAAGTGGATGTGATGCGCGAGGGGTAGACTTAAATTCAGGATGAAACTGAACTCCAATAAACCAGGGATGATTCGGCAGTTCAATAATTTCGACTAAATGGTTGTCAGGGGAGGAGCCAGAAACAGTCAAGCCAGCCTGCGTTAGTTGCTCCCTAAAATTATTATTAAACTCAAAGCGGTGACGATGCCGCTCGCTAATTTCTTTGGCAGCGTAAATTTTGGACGTCAGCGTGCCCTTCGTAAGCAGGCAGGGGTATGCACCTAAGCGCATTGAGCCGCCTTTTCTGTCCACGCCACGTTGGTGCTCCATTAAGTCAATAACAGCAGCTTTGCTGTTTGGGTCAAATTCAGAAGAAGTTGCGTTTGCAATCCCTGCTACATTACGTGCAAATTCAATTGTGGCCATTTGGAGGCCAAGGCAAATTCCGAAGAATGGGATGTTATTGACGCGCGCGTACTGTGCTGCTGAAATCTTTCCCTCGCTGCCACGAGCGCCAAATCCACCAGGAATAAGAATCGCGTCTATACCTTGGTTGTTAGTGGCCTTACTAATAGCGGCTTCAACTCCAGAGCGTTCAATCTCTTCACTGTCCACATAAGCAATATTCACCTTAGCATCATTGGCAAAGCCGGCGTGATGTAATGCTTCTGTCAGACTCTTGTAACTCTCAGTTAAGTCCACGTACTTGCCAACCATCGCGATTGTGACAGAGCCGTGAGAGGGAGCTTTTAGAGAATTCATTATGCGCTCCCATGGCGCCAAGTTTGGAGCTCCTGTCCAGATGTTAAGTAGTTCTACGATACGTTGATCTAGCCCTTCGCGGTGCAGGGCCAGAGGTAGTTCATAAATCGAACTAACGTCGTATGCATTTACAACGCAATCTTCGCGTACGCTGCAAAATAGGCTGATTTTTTTCTTGAGCTTTTGATCTAGAGGCTGCTCAGAGCGCAATACGATAATACTTGGGACAATTCCAAACCCGGTTAGTTCCTTTACTGAATGCTGAGTGGGCTTAGTCTTAAATTCCGCTGCAGCGGATATGTAGGGAACAAGTGTTACGTGTATATAAAGGGAGTTTTCCGGCCCTACCTCTGCGCGCATCTGACGGATGGCTTCAAGAAACGGGAGGCTTTCTATATCACCCACCGTGCCGCCAATTTCAACTAGGCAAATATCTACCCCTTGGGCGGCAAGGAAAATGCGGCGCTTTATTTCATCGGTAATGTGTGGGATTACCTGGACTGTCCCTCCCAAATAATCACCGCGTCGCTCGTTAGCGATTACAGTTTCATAAACTTGCCCGGTCGTGAAGTTGTTGCGCTTGGTCATGCGCGTATCGATGAAGCGCTCATAGTGTCCCAGGTCTAGATCTGTTTCAGCGCCATCGTCAGTGACAAAAACTTCGCCGTGCTGGAATGGGCTCATCGTTCCAGGATCGACATTGATGTATGGATCGAGTTTGATTGCTGTAACTTTCAAGCCGCGGGACTCAAGTAATGCACCAATGCAGGCCGAGGTAAGGCCTTTGCCAATTGAGGATACAACGCCGCCGGTTACAAATATAAACTTGGTCGCTCGCGATGCCATACACCGTTTCTAAAAATTGAAATAGTATTAGGTACCGCTGAGGAGCAAACAGGAAGTTTGCCTGACAGGGTACGCCCTACTATACCTGAAAATTGAACCTAAAACAGCTAAGAATCAGCGCTTGATAGTTCAATAAATAAGGTCTGGGACAGGCAAATAAATTCAAGCACCCAATTTATGAGCCCGCAGGGTAAGGGGTACTAAGTGAGTGTACGATATAGACATTCGGAAAGAGTTATGGGCGAGCGCCCATCCTGTTTGCATAAGGAAGAGGCCTCTTGAAGTCGATGCCGGCGTATCCGTGATCGGGTGCAGTGTCCACTGGTGTTGGAGGATGTCCCAATCGATCTTTCGAAGATCCGCGATTGCATTGTTATTTTTGTTACTCAGATTAGGTGGTCAGAGGTAGAGTGCGACAAGGTGCAAGTATACTTTGACACTATCCAAGTGGGTTGGCATAATAGTGAGGCTCCAACTTGAGAGTAATTTATGGACCGCAATTCTATTACAAGCATTCTTTCGTCCCACCGTACTGGTCCAGCTGCCTGCTGACATAGGCGTAATCTATTTAAAGCACTGACTAACTGACGCTAACAAATTGTGGCGTCTTGCTTGTGCGGCGAGTTGGTAGGAACGGGCGAAGTCAATTTCGCCAGGCGCTAGTACTCAAAACCACCTGCACATTCAGAGTCTTTGGCTTTACAGCCCCTAACAAGAATGCCTTAAGCAAACTTAACGGGCTGGTATTGCAGGCAAAGCGAAGCGGTCCGTTTCGTCTTGTTACGCACTTTTATTCCAAAAAATATTTCTTAGTTTTCAATGTAGCTCCAAGCCTGAATGGGCTTGGCAGCAAAGGGTCAGTCTATGGTTCTAATTAGTGTGCAAGGCTTGTCTCACAATACTGCTAACAAAGTATTATTCTCAAACCTCGGCTTTGTAATTAACGAAGGAGAGCGAGTCGCGCTTGTTGGTAGCAACGGAAGTGGCAAGTCGACACTGTTCAAACTTTTGTTAGGCGAACTTGTTCCGGATTGTGGCGCAATCACCAGGCGGTCGAACATAATAGTGGAGCAGGTGAGGCAGTTTCTCCCACCGAGTTGGAGGAATATTAGTGTATTCGACTGCGTCGCTGAGAACATTCATGGTGGATATAACGGCGCTAGTAGTGATTACCTGGTAGAGCAGGCGCTAGATAGCTTGGGTGTTCCGGAACGACTTTGCTTCTCTGCGCTAGGGGAGCTGAGTGGTGGGGAAGTCAATCGGGTTATGTTCGCCCGCGCGATGGTGAACGATCCGGACTTGATCCTTTTGGACGAACCTACAAATCACATGGATGTTGCAGCAGTGGAAGAGTTTGAACGAGTCCTAATGGACTCAATTAGATGTGCATTCTGTGTGGTGTCGCATGATCGCGAACTTTTAGACCGAGTGACAAACAAAACATTCTTCCTGCGCGATCAGCGACTCTACGTCTATCAGGCATCATACACGCATGCTCGGCAGGAGTTGCGGGCGGCGGATGCTTCAGCTGCTCAAAGGAGCCAGAATCAGGAGAGGGAAATCGAACGTGTGCGCGCATCAGCCAAGCGACTGGCGACTTGGGGGCGTGACTTCGATAATGAGAAGTTTTCCAAGCGTGCTAAGTCGATGCTGAAGCGCGTCGAACGGTTAGAGGCGCAGCGTACGTTCGTTTCTAAAGAACGGGTTGCTAGAGTGCAGCTTGCGAGCGAAAGCTTGGAAACGCCAGTCTGCTTACGAGTGGAAAACTTGACGGTGAAGACACCAGATGCACGCGTGTTGTTTGATGTCGAAAACTTCCAACTGCGCCGTGGCGAGCGAGTTGCGCTGTTGGGGGAGAATGGCTGTGGCAAGTCAACTCTACTAAAGCAAATAATTGCTGCAGCAGACGGTAGTCTTGAGACCGATTGCATCAAAATCAACCCGCAGGTCAACATTGGCTATTACGATCAGGAACTGAGGAGCCTAGTACTGGAGGAGTCGGTAGTTGGGTTCATGAGAAAGCGACTCGAGCTACCTGATCAGCAGATAGTTCATGAGCTTGTTAAGGCAGGCTTCCCATATGCTAGACAACAAGAGCGCATAGATGTCTTTAGCGGTGGAGAGAAAGCACGACTGTGCTTTTTATTGCTGAAACTTAGTAGACCCTCAGTGTTGATATTGGATGAGCCTACCAATCACTTAGATGTGCTTGGGATCGAACAGCTTGAAGTACAACTTCAGGAAGGCACGACTACTTGCTTGTTTGTAAGTCACGATCGGCGTTTCGTGAGAAATGTCGCTACGCGTTGTGTGGGAGTTCGCGCTGGGCGGCTTTATGGTTGGCATTAGTACTGCTTGTGTGGCGCGTAGCTCTTTGTAATTTATGCTGCATTAAGTTCTTGGGCATATGCGCAACTGGCCGATCTTTCCCCGCTAAAGCGGGGAAAGATCGGCGTTCATAAATCCGATAGCGAGCTAGCAATAAGCAGCGGGTTTAGTTCTCATTATATGCGAATGGATTTAACCTAAGCTGGTTCTAAACAGTGAGCGCCGGGTCATTTTAGCGCAAAAATCATGGGCTACGGTTATATTGGACAAGGCACATAGCCCCTGTTGAATAGAATTAGCTTAGGTACATCTAAGCTGAACTATTCAATCGCTCACAAGGCGGGGGCGCCCTGGTATGCTAAATAGAAGTTCTGTTCTAAAAAGCTTATTGCTCATTCAGGGACTCGGATTTCTGGGGCTAATTGGATTTATCTGGGCCGATGAAGCCCTTGATTGGACTAATAAATTGTTTGGCCAGCCCAAGCTTCCGTTTAATTTCGTTGAGGCTGCCACAGAAAGCACGATTGCTCTAGTACTTGGCATTTTTGTGATGCTTTATACCTCACGCCTGATCAATCGCATTAAGTATTTGGAAGGATTTATCTCCCTTTGCGCGTATTGCAAGAAAGTACGCGTAAAACAAAATTGGATTCCACTTGAGACCTTTCTAAGTAACTGCTCGGAAGCGCAGTTCTCCCATGGCTTTTGTCCTGACTGTATGCAGAAGCACTATGGGGCTTATCTAAACGGTGCAGCGAGCATGGCAGGGCCTGATATTAGTAAGATCGGGGTACAGAAAGGTGAATCAACAGCACGCAAATTTAGCGCTGGGCGACAGTTATGATGACATTGCAAAAGCCAGAACATTCTCGACCTGAAAACTCCGGGCGTAATCATCAAAAGCGGCTTAGTGGGGGAGTGTTGTATGGAGCTGAGAGATATGAATCTCTCTATAGGTCATACCCAATAGCTCGTCGAACGATTTTTATGCACACATTTCCATGGATTGTAGGACTGGCCCTTGCTGTCTTGTTAGTGGTGTATACCGATGTCGAGCGAGGGTTTGTACGCAGCGATATCTTGATTTTCGGCGATATTAACGTTGAGGGGCTGTGCTTCCTGCTGCTCATTGCAGGCGTGCTAGCGGCAAAGGTGATTTATGCCGTTATGTACAGGCGCTCAATTCGTTACTTTATCGAAGGAGATGAGTTGGTGATAGAGCGCGGACTAATCTTGAAGAGCAGAGAAAGTTACGAGTTGCGACGTCTTGCTGGAACGCGTATTGGCCTAAGTCCAAGAGGATTTATTTTTGCTTTGCACTATGTGGAGATATTAACTTTGGTCTCACGGGCTGGGGGTACAGCACGCCTGGATGGATTTAGCCGCTCTACCGCCCAGAAGCTGCAGAAATTATTGCACTATAGAATCGAGCGAGCCTCAAAGAACTGGGGTTACGACGCTTGAAGTCTACTTATGTCTGAGTCGCTATCGAACATTCTTAGGCACCCAAGCTTCTATGCGTGTAGTCGGGTATACCAACAGCAGTGTATCGATTGGCGTAACAACTAGAGGATCTTCTCCGAGTTTACTAACTACCCAGTTCTCTCCATTGCGTTTGACGAGCCGCCCCGAGTGTAAGTGCTCGATACTTGGGCCGTCAGAGTTTACTAGAAAAATTCTGTCGCCACTACTTAGCGAAGCATGATGGGTGAATGCCGGTGCATTGAGGGTCTCGCCCTCAAAAGAACATTTGAGATCAAAAAATTTGGGTAGTAACAATCCGACAGGGTTTTCGTATCCCAAGCTGTTAACACGGGCTCCATTTACACTATCATTGGGCGTTAGTCCCAAAGTTTCGCCCAGCGCAAAGGCATGGCAATTGAAAAACGCTTGCTTGCTTGGGTCAGCCCAAGGGCTTGTCAGTGGGTCAAGAACCTCACCGTGCTTGTCTGGTACGGCGAACAAAATTTTTCTAAGATTATCAGGATCGGGATCGGTTAATTGGATTGGGCAATGCAGAACAGGTACTTTCACCCCACCAGGGTAGGTATATATTTGAGCGAATCCCTTCAGCTCTGGTATATCCTCGCGGTTGAGAGGTGCGACTCCTGCACTTGCTACGGGGAAGTTGAGTTGTGTGTCTTCCGCCTGCGGGGCCCGCCCGCAGCCAGCGAGCTCAAGGACGCCAAGCATAGCAAGTGTAGCCAGAGTTAGTGGTTGATGAGCGTTGTGGTCTTGTTGAGCCTGTGGCATATGCACTTCAGGTGCTAAGTTTATTGCTAGCCAGAATGCTAAGCAAATATGGCCATCCTATTTTGCAAGGATTTGCGCCTGGCCTGCCTCTGGAAGTTTGCCTGTGTAATCGTCAAGTCAGCTACTAAATCCACCCCAGCTTAACGCCGGCGATGCTTGCCGCTTTCTAGGGCCTTGAAAAGATGAGCTCTAAACAGCATGTACCAGTTGGCCAGAACTACGCCCAGGAAAATTGTAAGTAGCTGTGTCGGCCAACTGCTGCTACCAGCCAACGCCGATGTGCTTACAACGATTGTCAGGGATGGAAGTAGAGGCTCAGAGCTGGAAAAACTCAGCAGTACCTGCAGGGGGCTAAGGATAAGTAGCGGCATTATTAGCACCAGCAGTGGAAGGTACCATTCAATCCAATTGTCCTGCGTGAAGCGGGCAGCTTCGGTTAGGGCCGGCAGGCTCTCCACGCGGTTTAGGTATATTACCTCAGCCAAGCAGTTAAATAATAACACCATCCCCAATTGCACGAGCTGCAGTATCCAAGCTACATCCAAGCCCTGGATCAGGCTTTGTACAATGAATGTGATGATCCACAAAACAAAAGCGACACTCAGCACAGTAAAGAACATGCTGCTGTCTAGCTTCCAAAGTTCCCCAAAGTTGAGCTTGTCACGTTCCACTGTAGAAGCGATCCAGGAGTAGTACAGAGAAATTAAAGCCACATTGCAGAGTCCCAGGATCATGCCGCCAGCAAAGCCCATCGGGCCAAAAATGCGAATCGCCAATGAGAATGCAAAAAATGCAGCGATTGAACCAATAATTATGGTCGGGTTCTGCCGCAGTCCGCGCGTAGCCTGCCTGGCGCTGTCACAATAGACGGTCCACAGAGATTTTATGAATGTCGGCATTTCGCCTGCTCTCCCCAAATGAGCTTGATTTAAGATTGCGCACGTGTGCGTGAATAACCGCCCCTCCCACGACCTCCACGTCGTCGCCGCCGCCGCGGTTGACCAAAATCACTTCTGCCCTCTGCCTCGGTTTCTTCATTTTGAAACCCCCTTTGAGGCATGCGTACCAAAGACTCCTCCAAGCCAATTAGGCGGAAGAAGTCGCGCACATCATCTGTCAAACCCAGGCGCTGAATTAAGTGTAAGCAACCGGGCATGCGCTGCCCCTTTGCCAGAACCAACCAGGCCTGAATCAGTAGCTCAACTCGCTCACGCTCGCGGCGAGGCACGGCCAAACCCTGGAACGCTCGCGCGATATGTTCGCTAACTTCATCACTTGATTGGAATAGCGTATCAATCGCTTCGGGTGTCGTTTCCCGGGAATAGTAGGCGAGCAAACTTAGTATTACTGTAGGGCTATGCAGCTGCCCTTGTGCAACTTCTCGATCTGCGAGTTCCAAGCTGTGGGCACAGGCAGACCCAGTTCCTATTAACGGTGGTGAAATGCTGCAAAGGTTTGGAAGCAGATAGCTAAGCAGTCCTGATTCAAGCAGGCCATTTAATATTGGTAGCGTGTATCCTGCAATTAAGTCCTTCTTTAGCTCCTCAAACACCCGAACAGCGCTACTCTTTGTTATTAGATGGGCGTTGCGGCGTAGTGATGCCAGGCACTGTTCTTCGATCGCGAACCCAGCCTTAGCGGCGTGTCTAATTACGCGTATTAGGCGCACTGGGTCTTCTGCGAATCTAACATCGGGGTTACCGATCACCCGAATTAACCGGGCCTGCAAGTCACGCATCCCGCCCACATAGTCTATGATTGAAAATGTGGACAAGTCATAAAATAGGGCATTTATAGTGATATCTCGGCGCAAAGCGTCTGTTTCCTCTGTGCCGTAGCGGTTGTCGCGAGTGATTAATAGCTCTGACTCTGAATCTGCGTCTTCCGGGTCAATTGGATCGCTAACATCACGAAAGGTTGAAACCTCGATAATCTTTGCGCCCCGGAAGAAGACATGAATTAACTTAAAGCGGCGGCCGATTAAGCGGCTATTTCTAAAAAGGTCCTTTACCTTACGGGGCGTAGCGTCTGTGGCAATGTCAAAGTCCTTAGGGGACTTGTTTAGGAGTAGATCTCGTACTCCTCCACCTACTAGGTAGGCCTTATATCCATGACGGATAAGGCGATACATGATCTTCAGCGCATCGGGATCGATATTTTTTCTTGATATGCCGTGCTTATCTCGCGGGTAAATCTCACAGCGAGTAGCTGGTCTAATAAGATCGCGGGCTTGGGGAGGCATCGAATCGTTCACGAGGGGCAACTAGATAAAACAAATTAATGTTGCCTCATCTTGCCCTAACTTGGGCGTCTTGAGCAATCAGAGCAGTCCTCGTTAATTCATTCATATGGGGCATATAAGACTTAGTTAGACACCGGGCATGTGCCGTATTCAGCAATATACGAATAAGCTCGCTAGGATAGGGGATGCACTGCTGATGGCCTGTATCTGAGCTAGGCTGACAACAGGCGTTTCTAGGTGAATTTCTTACAAAAATACCAGTTTCACTTACTTAAGGAGATACGCGCACAGACCGATTCCCTAGTTAGACCTTCCGCTGCGGAGGGTCAGTCGTCGCTGAGTAAAGTCGCCCCGACTTAGAGCCAGTAACAAGAATGCCCTAGAGTAAGTTAGTGGGTTCGTGTTGCGCGCTCTTAATCAAGGCATCGATTATGGGAAGACCAATTTACCCCTACGAGCTCACAGATCCAGATTTGGCTTGGCTCGTCCAAAATTTTCAAGAGAACAACCCGGCCTATGCGCTAGTCGATAACGCTTGCCTTCCGGTGGTGCTGATTAAAATCAGCGAGAACAAGGCGCCGAGCTATTTGCCAGCCACTGTCCCCGACGCTGATGGCGATGATGACGGCGTTACTAGCAACAAGGACTAAACCAAAGCGTAACGAGTCAAGCGAAAGCACCTTACTGAAGAGATGCTTTTATCTCCTCAATAGTTCGCACTACGCGATCCTGGATCTCTGTTAAGTCTTTGTTCGTGTTGGCTTCAAAGCGCATAACTAATACAGGTTGGGTATTGGATGCTCGCACAAGTCCCCAGCCATTAGGAAACTGCACCCGTACTCCATCGATTGTTTCTACTTTTAGCCCTGCAAATGACTTTTGAGCGTGCTGGGCAATCTTAAACTTCACATCTTCTGGGCAGTCTATTCGAATCTCTGGTGTGGAAACCATGCGTGGCAAATCGGACAATATTCCTGATATCGGACCATCGGTATGGCTCATTAGCTCAACCAATCGCGCTGAGCAATACAATGCGTCATCGAAACCATAGAAGCGATGGCGAAACATGATATGTCCACTCATTTCGCCACCCAGGTCGCCCTGAGTTTCGATCAACTTTTTCTTGATTAGAGAGTGTCCCGTCTTCCACATTACCGCGTTTGCGCCGCGCTTACGCAGGTCATCGAAGAGTAGTGACGAGCACTTGACGTCGCCAATAATGGTAGCGCCAGGCTTCTCGCGCAATATGGCGCGAGCATAAATTAAAAGCAGCATATCGCCGAAAATAACGTTGCCGTTCTCGTCAACCACTCCAATCCGATCCGCATCTCCATCCCAGCCGATACCAAAGTCGGCTTTGCTGGATTTAACTTTGGCTATCAAATCATGCAAATTCTCAAGCACAGTTGGATCGGGGTGGTGGTTGGGGAAGCGCCCGTCGGGCTCGCAGAATAGTTCGATCACCTCAACTCCTAAGGCACGTAAGACAGCCGGACCTACAAGTCCGCCAACTCCGTTTCCACCGTCGACAACTACCTTTAGCTTGCGCTTGCCCATCTTTGCTTTGCAATTCTGGACTAGGTCAGCGACGTATGTCTCTCGAATCGCTGCATGCTCGACGCTACCACCTGCGGTGCGCGTGCCAGTCTTATCTTGTAATGCCAGCATTCGCTTGCGCAGGTCTTGAATTTCTTCACTAGCTAACGCGCCTTGGCCTAATACAATCTTGAAGCCGTTCATATCGGGCGGATTGTGGCTGCCTGTTACTTGGATGCCGCCGCCGAACTTGCCGTGCACTACCGCAAAATAAAGCTGTGGGGTGGGGCCCATACCGGTAATAACTACTTTGTGTCCTTCATCGGCCATGCCGCGAGCTAGTGCCTCGGCGTAGCCTTCAGAACTGAGACGGCAATCATAGCCAATCGCCAAACGCTGGGCTTTTCGCTCGGTTGCCAATTGCCCAAAGGCGCGCCCTAGAAGGTAGGCAAAGTCATTTGAAATATCTTTGTCGACTATACCGCGAATGTCATACTCGCGAAAAATATGAGCTTTAATGTCCATCTTTCTTCCCAATTAAAATTTACGATCCACTGTGTGAGCTTTAAGTAGATCAGCGGTAAAATATGCACTCATCTTGGCATCTAACTTGTGTTGGCTTAGGGCCCGGCGCACTTCTTCGCGCAGCTTTTCATCGGAGCTGGTTGAAGAGCTTTCTGGGGCATAACGTTCTAGAACCTCGAAGATATGAAAGCCAGCGGGAGTCTTTACTACTTTACTAGCTTCGCCTGGCTTTAGTGCCAGCACGGCATCAAAAATATCCGATTGCAAATCCTTTTCAGCGACTATTCCTAATATGCCGCCATTCTCGCGGCCTTCGCTTCCATCAGATATCTCGCGAGCGAGTGTCGCAAATGATTCACCTGCGATCAGACGATCACGCACTTTTTCTGCGACTGCATGCGCCTCCGTGTCACTACGTGAAGCTGTACTAATTAGAATTTGTGCCAATTTTACCTTGTTGCCACTGGCGCCTAGGTTGCCGTGGTCTTTTATATAGGCATCAACTTCTTCGTCTGAAACGCTGGCACCTGACTGCGCCAGCGAGCCAGCTAACTTTGACTTTGTAATCTCAGACCGCACGAATTGGCGGTAGTCATCGAGGGAGCGCTTTTGTTGGAGCAGAGCCTTCTCGAAGCCGTCTTTGGACAAGTTGTTGCGTCGAGCGACTTCTTCCACGTAGCGTTCGACGTCATCGTCGTCGACTGATATCTTCTTTGCCCCGGCCTCGCTTGATAAAGTTACCCCCATACTCAAGGCATACAGA
>JAIBBV010000030.1 GCA_019694465.1 Oligoflexia bacterium | reverse complement strand
ACCCCACTCCAACTGTTCGCGCGTATTCGCTAAGCGTTGCCTCCTCTCGGTAATCTCAACCAAATTCAGTTAGATACAAACTCTTACTTTCAACAAATTAAACTCACTCGATGTCTCTGAGGGAAAGTTCTCTTCTCCTTAATCGGCGCGATCCACAAATGAAGCCTGCGCCCCTTTACATTCCGTTACGGCCAGCGCTGGATAGACGCAATGACAATGAGCATCGCAAGTCGCACCCACCATCGCTTGCCCCCCGTTCACAGCTATACAGACAGGAGGAAACAAATCCGGCGGACATGCAGTTCCATTACCATCACACTCCTCAAGACCTTCCTTAATTCCATTATTGTTACACAGCGGGTCGATAGTAGGCAGCGGTGTAGGCAGAGGAGTAGGCGTACCTTCACTCAAACAATTGGCGCCACACCCGTCGCCGGAGATGTTATTGCCATCGTCGCATGTTTCAAGCAACATTGGCTGTACAATTGCATCCCCGCAATATTCCCGCTTACAGCCATCAGAGCAGCCATCCCCGCTCTTCTTATTACCATCATCACATTCTTCTGGCCGGTTTGGATCAGACTGCGTGACTCCATCACCGCATTCTTCCCGCAAGCATCCCGCAGAGCAGCCATCATTATCACTTTGATTTCCGTCGTCGCACTCCTCATAGCCCTCAAGCAACGCGTTGCCACAATAGGGCGTAGTAGGACGACGTGGCCCCACAGTAGCGGATGGGGTTGGTGTCAGCGGAGGCTCAGTGCTGGGGTAAGGAATTGGGGTTGGAGTCCCACTAGTTACATAACAGTTCTGGGCAAGTAGGTCCTGCAGCTCTATTGATAGCTTGTTGAGGAAATCCACATTTGGCGGGTAGTCTGCTGGCCAGAATGGATTATGATACCAAGGCGAGCCTCCCAAAGCCGCAGATTCTGGTCCTGTCTTGGTCCATCCCACATAGATCTCGTTGGCGAGTGGCGAGTTTGGCCCATAAACTCGCACATGTCGCCGCTCAACCGGTAGCGCAGCATGAGATCTAACATCCTGAATAACATCCGACCACGGCAGGAAGTCCTGATTGGAAGGATAAAATACATTGGTCATTTGCCCAAAAAAATGAAGAAAGTCAGCGATGCCGATCAGTGTATCCCACAGTCCATAGGGACCCCACTGCCCCGAGAGATATCCGCCTGCCAAGGGTGGATCGAGCAAAACAGTGGCAAATAAGTTATATCGATTTATAAAATCCGGAATACGTCTTGCAAAAAGGCTGGCGATTAGCGCACCACCTGAATGACCCCATACTAATGTCCTACTACCTTCTGGGACAATTTGTTGGAAAGAATTGTAAATTAACTGCGCCGCCTCCATTAGACGCATCGAATGTGGATACACAATATGCAGCACTCTGACATCTGCTTGAGGATTTCTGCTTTCAAACAATTCCGTTTGCTGGGTGAGCCAATTCACAGCCACTGATTCCCTTGTGATGTCTTGGTCAAGTCCATGCGTTACAGCCAATATCCAGCATGTGTCAGGACCAGCTGGGTGCAATGGCAATGGCTGAGTTGGAGGTGAGTCCAGGAAGTGTGATGCCTCAGTATAGCCAGTTAAGGTTGGCGATACTGATGGGCGCAATGAGTCATCTGTCACTAAGACACTACTGTAGATTGGCACCAGCAGCGTAGCCACGTGCACGAATTGGCCACCATGCGAACGATAAACCAGAGTTAAGCCGCTTGCTCCATAGGTATTTACTATCAGCTGATCGCCTGGCTCCAGCACAACAGGCACAGTCATGGCGCTGTTGGCAAGCAGTGTATCCATTTGATGTGTGGCATACTGCAAGCATGCTAAGTTATTGCCGCAACTCTCTCCCAGAGCTATTAGTGGCGTTAGTTCATGAGTAAAGTATTTCGCATCAAAGAAGTTTATTGATGTATGCAGAGTTCCACCTGTTTGAGATGCTCGCTCAAAGACATCTGTGACTAGTGGCGGCGGGGAGATCGGATGCTCAGCATCGAGCGCATGAACTAAAGATTCAGCACTCCAAAAGCCATAGCGATGAGATTCGGCAATAGCCTGTCCTCGCACAGCACACACTAGCGCTAGACATAAAACAATGCGACGAATGTACACAGAAACCCTCAGCAACCAAAAGAAAAGACCGCCAGAAAACCTAACATCAAATGTTATGGACTGAGGCTGGCCCGCGATGCATATAGAGAAACTTGCATACCAGAAAATCCAGTAAAATGAGCTAACTAGCTATAACTACTAGTGTGTTTTTTTCCCACTCCCTTATGCCTGCGCTAATATTTAGATGGTTTCAAGCACCTAGTGTACCCTCCTTGCTTGCTAGGGATGGTAAAAATTTAATGCGCTAGAATCGAACTTTTTCAATGTTGCTGGCTCTAACACTAGGCAAGCAAAGTTTTGCGGTGGTGGGGACTGTAGTGCCCACCACCGCACCTGGACATAACCCTGTTCTTTAATGATGAGTACGCGACAAAATGGCGCGATTGGCTAAGCTCGGCTTGCAATACGAGCCGCTTATGTTTGCCTAAGGGCTTTTTGTTACGGGCTCTATATAAATGTGAGATCAACATGCCCAAGTATGCCTCAGTCTTAGCAGCCCTTATAATTTTGACAGCCCCACTAGACGCAGGCGCAACAGTAAAATGTCTCCGTGGCTGGTGTTTTGAAGCTAATATCATATCCAGTGGATCGCTTGGCGATTATGGTGAATTTGGCGGAAGCTCTGAAGGCAGCTTGATCCAAGTGCGAGAAGGCCAAGAGTACTCAATTGTAGTGCGAAACCCCATGCCCGTCCGGGTAGCTGCAGCTGTCACCGTCGATGGTTTGAACATCATCGACGGTAAAAGATCTACTCCCGCGGATGCTCAAAAGTGGATTATTGAGCCCTATTCCTCAATTACCCTTAGAGGCTGGCAAACCAGCGATTCCAATTTGAGGCGCTTTGTTTTCACTCGCGATAGCCAATCATATGCACAATGGAAGGGACGCCGGGACCACCGCGACTACTCCCCTAACCTTGGGATGATTGGGGTCGCCTTCTTTTGGAACAGCTCTGAGCTCGAAATGGCTCTACGACCTCAATGGCCAGAAATTGGCACGGATGAAGCGCTTTCTGCCGAAGCCCTAAAAGCCGCGCCTAGCGCTGGCAATACGGATGCATTAATGCGCCAAAGGGAACGAGCAGCGACTGGCATGGGTCATAATGAGTCGAATCAGGTAACCAGAGTTAACTTCTATTATGATAGTGGAATGTATTCTCCGGACGAGGCTTTAATTATCCACTACGAGTTCCACGACCACTCGCCACGACCACTGCCATTTGATCGACCAGGTTGGCCATACCGCTACCGACAAAATTATGCTCCCGAAATGCCGTAAGCAAACTGAACGGGCTAGAACTACCAGCAAAGCAACGCAATCTACTTCATTTTATTGCGCACTCTTATTATACCTAAGCAGCGCACATTCCCTAAACTGTCTTTGCGCTGAGTAATAACTATTTTACCTGCTTCTCAAGCAGCGCCAATAGCGCCCTCATTTTAGAAGCATTCGACTGTGTTGCTGATTGATCTCCTTTGTCGCCACTAGCGTCGAGCGCGGATGCAACACTAGCAATATTCTTAGCCGTACCCGCTACACGAGCACGCCTTGACTCATCTACCTTGGCTGGCAAAGCAGCTGCCAAATCGCGAATTCGATATGCAATGTGATGCACATCTGCAAGCTTGCCTTGAGCTATAACTGAGTCGAATTCCGTCTCGGCACCCTTAATATTGACTAAAATTGACTCCATAGATTGAGAAGTCATGTCTTGCTCAGCTGCAGCTTGTCCATCCTGGTGCTCATGCCCATCATGTGCGAATGCAGATAACTCATTTACCCAAAGTGCTAATCCCAAAATGAGTCCGAACTGGATTACCAATTTCATAAAATTTCCCCAAAAAAAACGTGCCTATAGAACACGAATACCAACAAATCCTTCTGCTTCCATCCAAAAGCGCCCTCACAAAGTATCCTCAACGTTGGCTTTAGCCAACAAGCGTGCCGCAGCGGATCTTCCATAGCGCCAAAAAACTACCGGAGTAACCGCCATGTCCAACAAAGTTGAGCTTAACAGACCTCCCAAAATGACTACAGCTACCGGGTAAAGAATTTCCTTCCCAGCCTCACCTCCGGCGACAACCAGTGGCACAAGTGCTAGTCCAGCGGTAAGTGCAGTCATCATTACCGGGACCAGACGCTCCAAAGAGCCGCGCACGATCATTTGCTGCGTGAATTGCTCGCCCTCATGCCGCATAAGATGCAGATAATGCGAAATCATCATGATAGTATTACGCGATGCAATGCCTGCAAGAGTGATGAATCCGACAAAGCTAGCCACAGAGATTTTACCGATCAGCAAGTAGGTCAGTATCAATCCACCAGCGAATGAGAGCGGAATATTAAGTAGTATCTGAGCTGTAATCTGCAGTGAACGAAAATGTGAGTAGAGCACCAAAAGCATGGCTGCCAGTGAAACGAGTGAAAGAATCGATATCCACCTAGTGGCTTCTTGTTGACTTTGGAATTGGCCTTCAATGCTAATACTCATACCCTCAGCGAATTCAACGTCTCGATTTATCCGTTCTCGAACAGCAGCCACTACTGAGCCCACATCTCTTCCAGATACATTTGCTTGCACAACAATGCGCCGCTTCACATGCTCACGATTAATGATATTGGGACCTTTACTCTCACGAATATCAGCCAACAAACTAAGTGGCACTTTATCCCCTGGGCCCGTGTCAACAAGCATCGATTGGAGCGCTTCGACCCCATTACGCACCTGTTCTGGATAACGCACCACGACATCCACCGAGCGCTGACCATCCAGCACCTGCCCTACAACTCTTCCATTCAGGGCGGCTTCCAAAAACTGATTAAGCTCACCCACTCTTATTCCATAAAGAGCCGCCTTGTCTCGCTTGGGCTCGATCTTTACCTGCGGAATCAAGACCTGTTTCTCAAGTTGTAAGTCAACAATCCCAGCAATCTCAGACATTGCACGTTGAACATCTATGCCCGCCTTTCTGAGAGCGAACAAATCATCTCCAAAGATCTTAACTGCGATCTGAGCACGTACTCCCGAAAGCATATGGTCTAGCCGATGCGATATAGGCTGGCCAACACTGACTGCTACTCCAGGGATCTCAGCCAATCTGGCACGCACATCTGCTAAAATAGTCTCGCGCTTACGATCAGTGTGGCGAAAATCTACATCCAGTTCAGTATAATGCACTCCCTCGGCATGCTCATCCAGCTCAGCCCTACCAGTACGACGACCAACAGAAGCAACTTCTGGGACCTGTAATAGTAACCTTTCGGCAATTACTCCGATACGATTTGACTCAGCAAGCGATGTTCCCGGAGCTGAAAGAATATTAATCGTGGCAGTACCTTCGTTGAATTCGGGTAGGAATTCCTTACCCATAAGGGGGTACAGGGCAAAACTACCAACAACGAGGCCTGTCACCAACAATAGCAACTTTCCTTGATGCGCAAAGGCATTTTTCAATATGACATGTTGATCGAAGTTCTTAAGACGACTTACCAACCAACTCTCACGCTGATCATGCATGCCTTTCATCGATGGCAATAAATAAGAGCACAACACCGGCGTCACAGACACAGCGACTAAGAGCGAGGCCGCAATCGAAGTTATATACGCGACACCGATTGGCGCAAACAAGCGTCCCTCGATTCCACCGAGAGCGAAAAGAGGAACGAATACTAAAATCACTAGTATTGTGGCGTATACAATAGAGCTTCTTATCTCCACCGAGGCATCAAAAACTACCTTAAGAACAGGCTCTGGGACAGTACGCTTGCGGTTCTCACGTAAACGGCGAAAGACATTCTCGACATCCACTATCGCATCATCAACCATCTCTCCTATCGCGATAGCCAGACCGCCCAGGGTCATAGTGTTAATGGAAAGTCCCAATAACCTCAAAACGATAGCAGTGACAATCATTGAAAGCGGGATTGCAGTGAGCGTGATAAAAGTTGTACGTCCATTCAACAGGAACATCACCAACACCATTGCAACAAGCAGAGCTCCGTCACGCAGCGCATGCTCAACATTCCGTATCGCATTCTCTATAAAGGTAGCCTGACGAAATAGGCCTGTAAGCTCTACATCTGCTGGCAGAGCGCCTTCAAGCGTTTTCAACTCTTGTTCAATCTGCTTAGTTAATACAACAGTATCGGCACCTGGCTGCTTTTGCACAGAAAGAACCACTGCCGGCTTGGCATTTACACCAGCATCACCACGCATGGGTTGCTTACCTTGTCTCACCTCGGCTACATCTTTTAGTAGCACCGGCACGCCATTGCGGGTCGTCACTACCGTGTCCGCTATCGCTTCAACGGACACTGTGCGACCGATGTTCCGTATTAAATATTCCTGATTCTGCCCCTCTAAGAATCCGCCCCCAGTATTAGACTGCGCACTGGCAGCGGCCTGCATGACCTCTTGTAACGAGACAGCAAATGCAGCCATTTTTTCGGGCGATGGAAGAACCTGATATTGCTGTACTCCACCACCAATAGCTGTAACTTGCGAAACGCCCGGAATTGCAAGCAGACGTTGACGGATACGCCAATCGGCAAGCGTGCGCAACTCCATCGGCTCCAATTTTCCGCTACGACTCGAAACTCCGATCAGCATAATCTCGCCCATGATTGAGCTAACCGGACCAAGAACCGGCGCAACCCCATCTGGTAGCCTCTGCTGTGCTAATTGAAGGCGTTCCTGCACAAGTTGTCGAGCACGATAAATATCCATGCCCCAGTCAAACTCAACATACAGCACTGATAATCCTACCCCTGAGCTTGAACGCACACGCTGAACAGATGGAGCACCATTTAGCGCTGTCTCCAGCGGCCATGTAACTAAACTTTCAACCTCTTCTGGTGCCAGCCCCGGTGCCTCGCTCATCACTGTAACAGATGGGCGATTAAGGTCAGGGAACACATCTACCGGCAGGGAAAGTACACTCACTAGCCCGTACACAAAAAGCACCGCGCTTGCGGCTAGTACTAACAGGCGATTTCGAAGCGATAGATCTATTATCCTCGTTAGCATCTCAGCTCACCCGCCGACCTAGAAGAAAAGTCACTCCAGCCCCTACTAGCACTCCAATTATTCCGTATATCATTGCGCAAGAGCTGTTCGCTGGCGCTTGCTTGGAACTGGGAGCCTCTGCCTTTCCTTCTGGAGCGGTTGGGTTCACATATTGCAATTGGTAATTACCGCTACTAACAACCTTTTCCTCGGGCAAAACGCCTTCGACAATTTCAACTGATGACCCATCAGAAACTCCTACTACTACGGGCCTGCGCTCAAATTCCAACTCCGAACTTTCGGACTGCACAAAGACAAAATAATTACCGAGCTCGCCCAGCACAGCGCTTTGAGGAACAACTATAGCTGCCTCCGTCTGCCCAGCAATCACATCCAGAGTTGCACGCATATTTGGACGTAGCTTGAGATCAGGATTTGGCATGCGCACCCACATTTTGAGTGTTCTAGTCTCAGGGTCTAAAGAACCGCCCAGTAGCTCCACCACTCCTAAAAAGCGATCGCGCGGGTATGATTCAACTTGCACCCTGGCATGCTGCCCAATGCGGATACCCTCCACTTGTCCTTCGTAGACTCGGCCTTCAGCATATACTTCTTGTAGGTCCACTACCTGCATCAGATGTTTATCAGGCTCTACAGTGTCGCCAATAACAGCGTGATTATCAGTAATAATTCCATCAATTGGCGCAAAATATTTAACTCGTGGAGGAGGTTCGCCCGGTTGGCGACTTTCTACTTCAATTAAAGGCTGTCCCTTCTTAACGCCATCTCCCTCACTGACATACAGCGCTGTGACTCGCCCTGAGATGCGGCTGGTCACCGCTGACAAACGTGCTGGTATTGGTTCTATCTGCCCAATCAGCCTAATGGCCTTATCCATGCTTCGCACTTGGGCAGTAACGACCTGTAGGCCAAGATTGGTCCGTGATTGTTGGGTTATTACAATCGGCCCGGAAACCGGTGCTTGCTCGGATGTACCTGGAGCATGATCGTGGCCCTCATGGGCCCAAGCGGCTTGGCTTGTTACTAAAAGAACCGAAACCACAAACTGGCGTATCATAGCTCCTCCTTTCTCAGCGCGGGGTTGGCTGCCAATGCTGCTTCCAAGTCTACCAAGGCTGAAAAATAATCGCGCACACTTCGTGAGTAGCTCTCACGAACCTGGAACACTTGCTGCTGAGCTTGAATCAGAGCGCTGATTGGAACAAGCCCGTCCCGGTAGCTCTTACTGATCAACTCTACATTGCTCTCAGCGAGTCGCAACGACTCTCTCTCAAAACGCTCGATTAGCGGGCGCAGTCCGAGCACACGCCCGCGTGCTGACTCGATTTCGGTTTTCACATGTGCGTCAAACGCATGAAGCTCCGCTTGCGCCCGACCTTGTGCGGCACTCGCAACAGCGATATTTCCTTGGTTCCCGTTCCAAAGTGGCAAAGGGACAGAAAGCCGTGCACTTAGAAAGTTATCCTTCTGCGTAGCAGCTCCAATAAAATCATAATTAGCGACATCACGCTCTACGCCTAGAGAGATAGTCCAATCCTCAAACCGCTCAGCCTTAGCTAACCGAATTTGGGATGCCGCTCGCTCGATCGCCAACGCATGTAGTTGACGATCTGGTCTTATGGATAAGGCCTCTTGAATATCGATTGCAAGAAGGCGCTCAGCAAATCCATCGATCTTGCTTGAAGCAATCTTGAGCGTGTCGCCACGTGGATGGGAGATTTTCAGCGCTAACTCACGCGCACGTTGCTGACGCTCAACCATCAGGACAGCGTGTGCAGCTTCAACTTTTTGGAATTCAATGCGTTCTAGGTTGAGGTCAGCCTGACTTGTCTCAGCCTCCTTAAAGCGCTTTTCGGAACTTGCAACCAGTTGGCGTAATTTTTGTCGCGAGGCATCATACGCAGCTAGTTGACTATCTAGGGCATAAATATCTAAAGCAGCTTTTAAGGCCTCCTGAATGGCTTGGCGCTCAAAGTCTCGCACTTCGGCCTGAGCCTGCTGCACATCTACGCGCGCAACATCGCTTGCGCGGGCAAGTCGTCCACTGATAGGAAATTTTTGGCTTAACCCAACCGACGCAGTGTAGTCACCCTCCGAGCTGAAACTACGGTCAGTGTTACGAGTCAGCTCAAGCTCTGGGTTAGGAGGCAATCCAGCTTGCTGGAGGCGCCCTCGCGCCTCTTCTACTAAATAGCGCGCCGCTTGCAGATCAGGATTAGATTGCACAACTGAGTGTGCAATCTGATCAAGCGAGAGCTCATCTGCACATGCCTCGTTTATAGCAGGCAAACATGCAAGCGATAGAAGCACGAGGGTTGCAAGATTTCGCATATAGTTTCCTTGGCCAGCAACGCAGCATTTGTGGCTGCAGTAATGAGAATGCAACGAGACTAAGCGACTGCCAACTATAGTATTTGTAGCTCTAGCGCGTTGGAGATGAGGGGAGCTAGCTTAGCGCCCGCAACAAAACTCCCTTATGCACACTTAACGCGCTCTTAGTCTATTAGATTTTTCTATTTAAACTACAGGGAGGTGCGTTGGGGGCCTGCCCACTCGACAGAACGCAATTACTTGAAGACTTATCTGCCAGCCAATCCTGCGCCAAACTGGAGAGACCACACTTTGGTTGACTATATGCAGTTACACTGGGCAAAGCACCAAGCGCGGCAGCACTATCCAACTGATCAACTTCAACTTGCAGCAACGAAACTTTTGACAGCACCATCGCCGGAGTTGTCTCACAACAAGTGGATTTGCTGGGCTCCCCATGATGTTGTGAGCTATGCTGGTGATGATGTCCCCTTTCGGCCTGGCTGGACCACTGCTCTGCAAGGCACAAGGGCTGACAAAAAAGGAACACAGATGAGCAAAAGAGCACCCACAGAATCCGCGCCGAATTTGGTACTTTTCCCTGCATTTATTGGCCAGAAATAGCTAAATACTCACTAGGGTGGATCGAACCATCATATTATAGCGTACACAGGTATATCGGACAAATTCCTATAAAACTCAATCACATAGGCAGAGGCCCTCCGAGAGTACTTTTATTCTCCGTCGGATTAATTTTCAAAAAACATATTTCCATTGCTCTGTAGCCAGCCACTATAGCTAGGAGTCGGGCGCGTCCCATGCGAACTGCAAGAAGTGCGTTTCTAGATAGCTACTAACAGTGCCTAACTAGTAAATGGCACGGTGAAAATCCCTGATGCCTGTGAGGCTGTTATCCGCTCCAGGTTTTGCCATAGCTCCCCATGGGCCTTTGCTCCAAAGGCCCACCGCACAACAGCGCCTACGCTGCTATCTACCTGATTATACAAGACTGTTTCTCTGCGCTAGGAATACTATTTAGCGCCCGTTTCTAAGTGTAAGTCCCTAAAATGACGATCTATTCCCCGAAGGATTAGTGTGTTGTGCCCATAACATTTAACTCTAACATCAGCGCTCTGCGTCTGAGCAGGGCGCAGAACGCCAACTCACAGGCGCTGGGCCGCAATCTAGAGCGGCTAGGATCTGGTCTGCGCATCAACCGTGCTTCCGATGACGCTGCAGGACTTGCCGTTGCTTCCGGCCTCTCTCAACAAGCACGCGTGCTAAATCGTGGTCTTCAGAACGTGAATGACGGCATCTCAGCCCTACAGATCGTTGATGCCACCTACGGAGCCGTTGGCTCCATACTCCAGCGCATGGGAGAGTTGGCAACCCAAGCAGCTTCCGGAGTGTTTAGTGGGAAACAACGCATCGCGGCAAACACAGAATACCAACAGCTTGATGCTGAAATTAAACGTCTTTCCGCTGAAACGAAGTTTAATGGCATTCAACTAACAGAAGGCAGCGCTCCTGCGAGAGCCGCCACTTCAATCTCGAGCGCAAGTCCAAGTTCGATCTATGGAGTATCTGGCGACGGGCGTTTCGTTACTTATTATACCAGTTCTACTATTTCCCAACTCGATACCGTCACTGGTCAAACCACTACCCTAGTTTCTGGCCTAACTGGCAGCGTAAGTGGTAGGGCTTCAGGATCTGGAAACTTGGTGGCATTTGTTACAAACGCAAATTTAACGGGACAAAACTCAAGCTCCAAATACCAGGTCTACACTTATGACAAAACTACCGGCGTTACGAAGCAAGTAACATCGAACACGTCAAATGGTGGTTATACACTGGAGGCAGTAAGCCTTGACGGAAGCACAGTGGCATATTCTGGCAACAATATCGAAACCTTCATGGCGACAATGTATGTTTACAGACCAGAGACGGGCACAAATACCAGATTTGCAGCGTCAGGCGCAGTTCCAAACACCAAAGCGTTCTCGATTAGCAATGATGGGAACTACGTCGCCTTTGTAACTGACTTATTTAATGGCGGCACTGGAAATCAAGGCGACGTGTTTCGCTATAACGTAACAACAGGTGCGCTTGATACCCTGACAAGCTTTGGTGGCACTGCGGGCGTTGGCGCTGACCTGTTTTATGTGGCTGTCGCAAATACTGGACGCACTTTCTTTATATCCCAAGATGACGTCACTGGAGGCAATCCAGACTTAGGGAATGACCTTTTCTCTGTTTCAACTGCCAACACAATTACTCAGATTACAAACATTTCTGGAGACTCATCCCTTACATCGCTAACAGTGTCGGTAGACGGAACGAGTTTGATGTTTCTGTCGGAAGCCGCCATTGGCACTAATACTTTCGGCAATACACAACTATTTAAGGTGAATCTTGCCAATAACTCCATCTCTCAAGTAACGAACTACACGGACGGAACAGCAGGAACCGCAGAGGCTGCCGGTGTCCTTGCAGCAGATGGCAACAGCGTAGTTTACAATTCATCTGGACTTAAACAAATTGACTTCTCTCCCACCAATTATACCCTAAATATTGAAGCTGGTGTCGGCGCATCTGGCTCGCTTAGCAGCACACTAAGCGTTGTAAACGGCACATTGCGTGGACTAAATGGCACCATGATAACAACACGCACGGCAGCATCGGGCGCCATTACTACAGTTAATCGCAATATCGAAATGCTCACGCTTGCACGCGGTACGCTAGGGGCAAATTTAAGCCGACTTTCTAGCGCACAGTCTGTACTATCAACTCGATGGCAAGAGGTCGCTGCAGCCAGCTCTCGCATTACAGATATCGATATGGCGGAAGAAACAGCACAAACAGTGCGGCGCTCAATTCTACAGGACACAACTAGCGCACTCTTTGCGCAAGCCAAACGCGTTCCGGAAATTGCGCTACAATTACTAACTGGGTCAATTTAAGCGCGGCGGTACTGTATGGCGTACCCAAATATATAGCGACAAACAGGCAATCCGAGAACCAACCCCCAGACCCCAAATAGTTTGCCAGCAATAGTCAGTATAATCAGCACCAGCACTGCATTAATGCGCAAATGATGCCCGTAAATCTTCGGATTCAAGATATAGGCTTCAATCAAATGAATAATCCAAATAAGTAACGCTGTTAAAAGCATCAAGGGGAAGCCACCCTGCTGAAGGGCCATCAAACAAATTGGGGCAGAACTAATGAACACCCCAGCAACCGGAATAAAGCTGCACAGAAATACAATCACTGAGATAAAAACTAGGTTCTCACGAATTCCAATCGCATAAATCCCGATTGCTGTTAAAACCATATTTACGATCGCGATTAGCAGCTGCGCCTCCAGAGCTCGGCCGATCGTGCGAGCCAATTGGTATATGCTGTCGCCAACTTCCTCATAGAAAACCTTCAAGCGAGTCTCAGACAGGCTTAAAACTCCGCGGGTTAATCCTGGCAGATCCAGGACTATCAAAAATGAGAACAGGAGCGCCAACAAAAACGCGGACACAACACCTAATAGCGATCCTCCCACGTTGCGTAAAGTTTGGAACGCCTCACGCATATCTGCCCCGGTATGCTCTGGATCATCGAAACCAAAAGCCCGTTGAACAAGATGTGAACTTGGGGATTTCTCGACTGTCCATTCCTCTGCTCCAGCAACAGCACCTCGAATATGGTTCAAATCAGGCACGAGTCGCTCAATAAATGGGTACTCAGCGCTTAAGCGAACAAGCTCATTATCCGCCTTTCGTAAATACTGTGTATGGCGTTGTGAAAATACTTCAGCCTGTTCCTTAATGCGCGGCGCGACAAAAGCACCGATTGAAAGCAGGATCCCCAGGAAGGCCAGCGCGACTAGAACCACCCGCAGAGTGCGGCTCCCAATCACATTGGCCAGCTTGTCTGCCGCATGCGCCTGAATGTAAGCGAAGACAAATGTCAAAAATATCAACAAGAAAAATGAGCGCAGTAGATACAGTGCAAAACCAAGCAACACCCATACCATTATCCTTGTGAGTAAGGATCCAAGGTTTTCCGGCAATGCTATAGATGTTCTATTTCCCATGCTGGGACTCTCCTGCCAACTAAAAGATAGCCTTCAAATGCGCAAGCATACCAAACCATCTAGATCAAACCACTAAGGGCTTGCGACGTTTTTGTTCGATCGCGCACACTAAAAATATAGTACCGCCTGTGCCCATGCAACACGCACAGAATTGCCCAATAATCCGCCATTATTGTGGTCAGTTCGGATATATGGCAGGCTTCTCAAGTAACATTCCGCGGTACCGTGAATCTTGCCGCTAACTAGGGACACTTGGATAGCCTGGCACTACGAGCTCCGTTTTGGGGCTTAGTAATCTAATAGCGCATCCGGAAATCAGGTCTTGAGCGCGCGCCGAGATTGCCATGCCCCATAAAATGGAGCTCGCAATACGCAGTTAGCATTATTTTCCGGTGATTGCGGATAGTCTCTAATTTCCTGATACGGGCAAATGATTATGAGCGCCTGGAACCTTAAAATATTTTTCGATGGCGCTTGCCCAATGTGCTCGCGCGAAATTCGCTTTTTGATGGGACGCAACAAAAAGGGCACGCTAGCCTTTGAGGACACTTCAGCTCCCGGGTTCCAGCCTCAGGCATTCGGGATCTCAAGCGATCCGCAGCGAGTGATTCATGCCCAGCTCGCAAATGGAACAATCATTACGGGGATGGAGGTATTTCGCCGTGCCTACAAGGAGGTAGGTCTTGGTTTTTTATTGGCCCCCACCGGCTGGCCAATCATCAAGCCCGTGGCTGACATTTGCTATTCCGTGTTTGCGCGTTATAGAAAAAAGATTGGCAAACACTTAGGCTCCAGCTGCCCGCTACCCTAACTACTTTTGTGGTCGAGCCAAAACTTTCAGTTTAGCTTCAGCACCGCTAATTAGCTGTCTCAAGTGCTCAACCATAAACGCCCCCCTCTCATACGCCGCAATTGCTCGATCCAAAGGCAAACTTCCTGACTCTACTTTTTCAACAAGTTCACCCAGCAGTCGTAACCCGTCTTCAAAGCTAGTCTCGGAAATTCGCTCCTTCGGACTCTCATCAGCGAGTAGATCTTTCAACGATAGAACTTTGGCTGCCATACTCCTCCTTATCTTTTTCTATAGTCTTTGTTACCTGCGCACCAATCTCACCCTGAGCAAAAGAAACAGCGATGTTGTCCCCCACTTCTAACTGTGTTCCCGAACGCACTAGCACCCCATCCTTCTGCACTATAGCAAATCCACGCTGCATGACCGACTTGGGATTAACCGCCTCTAGACGAGCCTGGCTGCGGTCGAGGCCCGATCGCGCTCGCTCAATTGCAGCTCGCAGCGCTAGATGAAGTCGCTCCTGTTGAGCGCTCACCCGCTCAGTCAAATTACCCAGCAACCGACTTGGCTCAATTGCCTGCAATCTCGCTTGGTCACGCGCCAAGACAAGTCGCGCACGTTCGATACAAGCATCAGCATGATGCTGCAACCGCAGCTGGGCTTCATCGAGCCCCTGCACAAGTGGCTGAATCCAGCGATCCGTATCGCGCAGACGACGCTCAATCTCCTCAATCCTTGTCATGAGCTCATCACGCTGCGGCGCTACCATCTCGGCTGCTGCGGTTGGTGTTGGGGCACGCACATCGGCTGCGAAGTCGGCTAAAGTAACGTCGACTTCATGTCCCACACCGCACACGATCGGGGTTCTACAGGCAAAGACAGCTCGCACCACGCGCTCTTCGTTGAAAGCCCAAAGATCTTCTAGAGAGCCACCACCGCGCGCTAAGATAATCACGTCCACTAAACCTGTTGAATCGAGATACTCAAGGCCACTGGCAATGTCCTCCGCTGCCCCCTCACCCTGCACCTTAACGTCTACTAGAAATGTGGGTATGCAGGGCATGCGCGCCTTTAGACGCACTGTAATGTCATGAATCACAGCTCCAGTGCCCGAAGTTACGATTCCTATTGCGCGCGGGAGAAATGGCAATGGCCGCTTGCGTTGAGCCGCGAAAAGTCCCTCTTTTTCAAGTTTGGCTCTAAGTTCAAGAAAACGCTTGCGCAGAGCTCCTTCACCAGCCAAGAGCATACGGTGCAGAACAATCTGAAACTTGCCAGACGCGTGATAAATATTTGGGCGTCCATGACAGAGCACTGCTAAGCCCGGCTGCACATCGAATCCCAGCCCATTCGCTAGTCCCGCCCACATTACAGCAGCCACTTGGCTATCAGCGTCCTTAATGCTGAGGTACATATGCCCACTACGTGCCACGGTGACCTGCGAAACCTCACCACTAAAAAATACTTCGGGAAACTGGCGCTCAAGGGCGGAGTTAAGCGCCCTGGAAAGGTCGCTAACAGAAATATATTCAATCTCACTAGGCATGCCCCAAAAGAACACACCAGCATTGTACATAAATCAAGAGTAGACTGTATGGGACCAACTCCCATCCACAAGCCCTCCCCTTAGCCTATTTATGAGATAGACTCTAAGGGCCGATGACTAGAGGAGGTAGCCGAACTTTGAACAGTGCTGTTTGAGCCGAGCCTATTATGGTAGCTGTAGAGATTAGGCCACCGTAGGTTGACCGAAAATACTCTGCGAACTCTGTGCCCTTTGTAGTTTCTCTAATGCAAATATTAACCACAGAGCACGCAAAGATCTCGGAGGCTCAACCAGTTAGATGGGGGGTCGGCCAGCCCTCCGACAATTGGGGACTTTACGCATAAGGCATCCCAGCATAACCGGAATGAAAGCGAATATACTGGAACGATTACTTAGAATGGCTCGCGGGAGAGTTACGTCGAGGCAGAAGCCCACAATTTCTTCATCAACTGCATCCTCCGTCGCCAATACTCGCTTCACCGAGCACCGCGAGCTGCCTATCCGAACAACCTCGGTGAGCGTCTTATATTATTTCGAGCGCTCCCAAAGCATTTGGCACTGGCTGCTAGTCTCCTTTGCCATTGATCTTGTCCTTCTATGCTCACAGATAGCAATTCCATTTACTGAGCACGCGCTAGAAAGGCTACACTACTCAGGCCTGGCGCTGCTTATTATTGGTAGTCTTGGACTTCTGCGTGAACCAATCATTGATCGCCTCGACTGGGTGCGCACGCGCTACGACGACATTACCAGCAAGACTCAGCGCTACTCATGGATTGGAGCACTGATTGCAGTGGCAGCCGCACTTTTTGAAATCGTCCTGCGTTTCGGAAGCGTGGGCATATTAGTGATTGTCGCCTGTCTCTTGGTCGGTATTCGTAGCTTCTATTCAGCGCAGAAAACGCTTAGAGAACATATGGCCCTGCGCCAGCAAAGACGAAATGACAGAGTTCTGCTTTTAGATGATCTGAACCGCCAGCTTTTTCTAGCTTCAATTGTCCCAATGGCCTGCGTGCGCGCCTCCTCCCTGCTTCTCATTCTCCAGACACAAGCTGTGGCAGACAGCACCGATCAAGGCCTGATTTATATTGGCGCAGCCATTTTAGTCTTTCTGGCACTACTGCCGCAACGAGAGCATTTCGTATGCAGCTGCCCACGCTGTGCGAGATGGACATCTCGAGCACTAAAGCATCTCGGCTATTGCCCAGTCTGTACGCGCGAAAAATTCCAGGTTAATGAGCGGGCCTAACCGTCGATGCCTGCCTGTCAGACCCACCCCAGGTCCTTCGTCGCCGATGAAAACGCTTACGCGGCGAACCAGATCCTGATTGCTGGCTAGCGTTACGATCACGTGACTCAAAGCGCAAACTACGATCGCGCTGCCGTGGCTCACTAGAGCGATGATCACGCTGCCTTGGGTGTGCTTGGGTAACTGGTGCAGACTGTGCCGGCTTTTGCGAGGCAAATCCGTCTACTACTCGTCGCTCTATTTTTCCACCTACAACTCGCTCGATAGCCCGCACTGTCCCTTCGTCCTCGCGGGTGATGAATGTAAGGGCATCACCAGAACGCTCGGCTCGGCCAGTACGACCAATGCGATGGGTATAGGCCTCAACAGTATCGGGGATATCATAGTTGATAACATGCGTAACGCTATCTATATCGATTCCTCGCGCCGCAATGTCAGTGGCTACCAAAAGTTGATACTTACCGGATCTAAAGCCATTCAATGCTTCTTCTCTCTGGCGTTGCGACAAATTGCCTTGAATCGCCGTGGCGGAATGGCCACAATCTGCAAGTGTGCGTGCCAGCTTCTTGGCACGATGCTTAGTACGAGTAAAGACCAATACAGCCCCTGTTCCAGTGTCTTCTAAGACGCGCAACAGTAAGTCAGTCTTTCGGCTGGCATCAACCGGATATAAGTAATGTGCTACAGTCGCGGTTGGCGCACGTCGCCCCACATTCACGACTTGCGGCTCCTGCAAAACATCGAAAGCCAAATGCTCGACCTCTTTCGGCATGGTCGCAGAAAACATCAAGTTCTGCCGATCTTGGGGCAAAGTTCTAATAATCGTTCGAATGTTTGGCAGAAATCCCATATCGAACATGTGATCGGCTTCATCGAGAACCAGCACCTCAACCCTACTAAGGTCAATCGTGCGCTGCTGTATATGATCGACCAAGCGTCCAGGGCAGGCGACTACAATTTCTGGCCCACGCCTGAGCTGCTCAATCTGGTTACGCATCGAGACTCCACCAAATATGGTCACCGCGCGCAATCCAGTCTGAGATCCAAAGGTCCTGATAGCTTCACAAATTTGGGTAGCAAGCTCACGAGTAGGTGCAACAATTAGCGCTCTGATTTGCTTGCGCGGCCCTTTCATTAAGCGGCTAAGAATCGGCAAACCAAAGGCAGCAGTTTTTCCTGTGCCAGTTTGGGCCAATCCTAGTACGTCCTGTCCAGATAGCACTGCTGGAATAGCTTGAACCTGAATCGGCGTAGGCTCAGAATAAGTAGCGGGGATTCCCGCAAATACACGCGCGTCTAGATCGAAATTCGAAAAACTCACGAAGGAAACTCCTTAGGCAAAAATAATCCCTTCGCAAATCACTCATTAAAGTAATTTTTCGCGCTGGGCCAGCGCAGTCTTGGCGACGCCAAGTTGAGCTGAATAAAACGCATTCTCAAAAGCAACAATTCACACAAAACCATTCAGGTTTTGAGCACAAAAGAGTTAAAACTCAATGCGTTTAAGAATACTTATGCGCCAAGGGTCTCCTAGCGCTCTACCCCATCCACATGTCTGGGATAGCCAAGCGCCTACTTTAGCACGTTTTCTAAGCTTTAGCGAATCGCGGTGGAACCGCTCCTTTATCTCCGAAGCCTGACCTAAATAGTTGAAGTTTCGTGAACTCAGCATGCTCTGTAGTTAAATTTGCATTAGATAACGCACAGAGATCACAGAGTTCTCAGAGTATTTTCGGTCACCCTCCTGAGCCCCCATTCGATAGCTTTGTTTCTACGCGCTCTACGCCTGCGTTGAGTTCGAACTCTTATCTCCACGCAGCCAAGTCGCCAACCCCTTTGAAATCTTAAGTAATAAGGGCACTGAAGACGTACCACGCTCGGGCGAAAGATGGGGATCGCAATCTATTAGCCACGGAAACTCTGCACTAGCTCCTCTACGATGCCGCACAACCAAGGGCTGTTGCACCACGTGTAGCAAACGGCCATCCTCAGAAAATAGCATAGTTTTGAGAGCATACGATCCCTCGCGCAGCGCCTCAGCTGTAGACGCCAGCGCATCATCCAATTCGGTCGAAACCTGAACCAAGCAACCCTCGCCCAACTTCCCCAGAAATAGATCATCCGAGCAAACTGTCGCTATCCCACTTGTTAGTGGATCTCCCGCGTTAGTGGTACTGCTTGGCATAATCGCTGCACCCCGCTCGTCCACGATCTCATGATAAATGGAAACCTTTTGGCGCTTAGATTCTGAGTGTGGCAGAGCAACAGTGACCAACGAACGAATGCGTGGCTCACCCGGCAGGGCACGCATGCGTATATCTGCTATGTAACTACGCTGCTCCCCGGGAAGCAAAGCTGAACTGTCGTTGGAGTTTGGCGAGCGCACGAGCTCTGAGCTCGGTCGTGCCTGATGCAAAAATTGTATTAGCGCACGTTGATCTGAAGTAGGAGCTGACAAACTATTAAGCACTTCACGTGGAACATTGAAGATCCTGGTGCGATTGAATACCAGTTGATCATCCAGCGAATAAACTTGCGCGCGCGCCACACAACGAACTTGTTCGCCGGCACGAAGCGCAGCGGCACGTAATTCTTCTAGCGGAATATTTGTAATAATCGCTCGTCTACCGCCGGATTTATGTGCCTTCCAAAGGAACGAGTGCCGAATCGGCCGCATTTTCCATGCATCGGTCGAGCTGACTTGATCAGACTCTACGCTCACAACAACTTTGTATGGGCGATCGCCTGGAAGTACCTGGGAAAGCGATACCCACAGGCGGATGCATGGCAGGCCTGCCAACGAGCTGTCAGGATCAACCCCAAACAGCTCCATCACTAGTCCACTATACGGGTCCTGTTCAGCGGGAGTAGACTTGCTGGCCTTAACACGCTGCGCCGGCGCCTGACCGAACGCGACGGCAATTTCGACCGGCTCCACGGTTCCACACAACAACTCTCCATCCTGCTCCAAAAGAATGGCCTGAACCAAGAGTTGATGTTTACCATCTGGCAATAAAAGCGCATCTGTCGGGACACTGACTTGTAAAGCATCAATAAGTGCCACAGGGCTCTGAGGCACGACTTCACAAACTACGCATAATGCGCCATCTGCGGTTGATACATCCGGGGCATCAGACTCTACAAGCTCGCCGCTCTCCGTCAGTAGTTTCCACTCGACTCGCAGCGGTCTGCCACGCTGTCCATGGACTTCAAGATTACATTCGAAAATCAAGGCCCCACGCCCATCATCGTTGGTGCGCTGATAAACGCGCAGGCCAGAAACAGAATCTCTCGTCACTGGATTGCGTGACCACAGAGATATCGCCTGTGGAGATACTTTTAAGCGTGGGATTGTATCGCTTGAGGGTATGCTGATAGGCGCGGCTAGACGCGCGCTATCAAGTGTCCGTCCGACTCTATCCAAAACTTCTACAACAAACTCTATATTTGCTTCTGGTGTTTGTATATCAAGCGCCGAAAATGGGACAAAGAACTCTACTTCATCAAGCAAAGCTCCCGGTTCCCGCAGAACCATTGGCACCAATCCGCAGAATGAGAGCTGCGCTCCCTCCTTTGGAGGCTGAACCACTCGTAAGAAACTATCAGTTTGATCAATCCAGGACTCCCATCCATGGCGCAACAATATAGGAGATCCATCGCTAATGAGCCCCAAGCGACACCAGAACGACTCACCAGAGGCGCCGGAGAGCTGGGCTGCAACCAACACTGCCACACCCGCACCGTATGTCTCATGAACTCTATGCTCGTAGCGCGGAGAGAAGACACGCACACCGCTCACAGCGTTTGGAGTTGGCAGCTCAATTAATAAAAGGCGGCGCTGCTCGTACCATTTAACTAGAGTATCTACATCGGCTAGGAGGCGCTCCCGGTCAAATACAACTTTGGGCTGGCTGCCGTTTGCGAGTACTTCTGAACAAATCTGCTGCACACGCAAAAATAGGTCCTGATAACTAGGCGCCCTATGTAAGTGCTCAAACATACGTTGAACAGCGATTGTCTGGTTATCGGCACCACAGGCCGGATCTACAACTACATGCGGATCTACAAGTGATCTGGACTCCTCACGCAGCATGAAGCGCAAAACTGCAAGGACATCACGGGCTACTTGTTTATTTGTAAGGTGCGCACCTGCGCACGCACGGAGTTTATCTCTGAGAATTCCGGTGAATCGCCGCAGGGCAGCACGAGCTTCTTCGCCATCTACCTGCGAGTCTTCATTATTAATATCTAAGAGGAATTTCGAGTCCATCGAAGGTCAAGCTAGCTTTAGTTGGATCCCCATTAAGAAGCTGATTTTATTGGACAGCATAGAGTATCAAGAAGCGAACTCTTAAGCGAGTTTATGCACCGAGACTAAATCAAAGTACCGCCCCGGTTGGCATATTCAATGCATTTTATGAGTCATGCAAGGTGCTTAGAAGGTTACAGGGTACGTCCTATGCAAACAGCAAGAGACCTAAAACGACAAAGTGAAGAACGCTGGTCAGGAAAACTATTACGCCGTGACATCGAAGCTCTTCAACGCGAGCATAAGCATCTCATGATGAAAAGTAACGAACGTGTACTAAGCGATTGGGAAATCAGTCGGGTACAGGAGTTGTCTCGCGATTTAATCCGCCTCATGCGCCAACTACTGAGAAAAGAGCGAAGCTACCAACAGCTTTAAAAGCTTGGAGCCCGAGTTAGGAAACTAGATCCCAACCTCGGGCCCCAAAAATGCAGAAATCCCTGCACTACTTGTGACAATGACTATCCTTACAATGCTCACCGTGCCCACAGTCCGAGTCAGTTTTGCAAGTATGCTCATCGCCAGCGAAGGCAGGAACTGAACACAACGCTGACACTACGAACAGGCTAAGTACTGCAAGAAGAAGTTTACGAGCCATAGTCCATTCTCTCCAAGAAGACGGTTAAACATAGGAACAGTCTGACCGTACAAGCCCCAGCCAACTCCGGAAAGATGCTAATTTGAGAGCAACTTCAAAGTACCTAGAACACCAAATACTGCAGCGCGCTGGCAGGATGCAGTATTTGGCCCCAACTTGCTAAACAAAACACATTCCTTCGAGGGGGATATACTCGCTGTGTTTAATCAGCCTAGGTCCGACATGGTAAAAAGATTAATGAGTTAGGGCAGATAATTGAAAATATTAGCGCTCTGGTGTACAACCTCGCCTACTCCCGTTGTTATGGCGGCCCAAAGCGATAGGCTTAAGGGCAGGCCCACATTTAAAGGAAGGCGGCATGATTTTGCTTTCTAGAATATGCTGTCTGTGTGGACTCTGGAGGTTAATCGAAAATACTCTGCGAACTCTGTGACCTCTGTGGTTTATCTGATGCAAATTTTAACCACAGAGCACTCAGAGCTCACAGAGAAAAAATGTCTGGGCCCTGTGCATAGTGCTAGACCTTGCTATTGAGCGCGCTGTTTGTTCAAAGCGTCGACACCGAACTATTAGGAGTCTATGGCTACCGAAATAAAGATGCCGCAACTCAGTGACACAATGAACGCCGGTAAAATATTGACCTGGCGAAAAAGTGTCGGCGATAGCGTTAAGCGCGGGGATGTTTTAGCGGAAGTAGAAACAGAGAAGGCCAATTTAGAGATTGAAAGCTTCCATGAAGGTGTACTTCTTAAAATTCTTGTGCCAGGGCAGGCTACAGCTAAAGTAGGCGAAGTGATTGCTGTAGTTGGTCAGGCCGGGGAGCAAGTTGGCGCTATAACGCCCACTGCTGTCACTCAAGCCCCTACTCTACGTGTAGAAGCTGCAACGTCCCCTCGCCCCAGCACTCCAGTGGCTGTTGCCAGCAGTACGCCAGCATCTACAGCAGATGGTCGAATTAAGGTTTCACCGCTGGCCCGCCGCCTTGCTCAGGAGAGAAATATAGATTTATCAATTGTCCGTGGCTCTGGACCCGAAGGGCGAATAGTCAGAAAAGATATCGAACAGGCCCAAGGCCCAGCTCAACGTGCCACTTCAATTCCTACTAGCACTCGTACAACCACAGCGACACCAACCAACGTAGCACGCGATACCTCATCAACTGGCGGCAGCTTTTCCACAATGAGCAAAATGCGCGAAACCATTGCGCGTCGCATGCAGGAAAGCGTGCGCGAGGCCCCGCATTTTTATGTAACAACTGACATTAATATGCGCGAGGCAATCCGACTTCGCGAGACGCTAAAAGAGCGTCCTGACTTCAAAGGTATTAGCCTAAATCACTTAATTATAAAAGCCGCGGCCTACGCGCTGGCACATGAACCTCGAGTTAACTGCGCTGTGCGCGATGGGCAAGTTTATACCCCAGATCAAATTAATATCGGCATCATCACGGCCATAGAAGACGGCCTGCTTATTCCTGTGGTTAGGTCTGCTGACACATTGGCACTAAAGGATTTGGTGTTTGAATCTCGTGCTGCGGTTGAGCGTGCTCGAGCTGGTCGCCCCTCCTCTAGTGATTTGGTTGGCGGCACATTTAGCATTTCAAATATGGGCATGTTTGATGTCGAAAACTTCACAGCCATTATCAACCCGGGACAAGGGGCTGTGTTGGCGGTCAGCTCTGTTCGCGATGTGCCGGTAGTCGAAAACGGATGCGTGGTGCCCGGGGTGCGCATGAAGGCCACCCTGTCTGTGGACCATCGTATTATTGATGGCGTAATGGCTGGCACATTCCAACGCTTTCTAAAGCAAGCGCTTGAAACACCAGCGCTATTGCTCCTATAGGAAAACAAACATGCCAATTGAAATTCCACGCAATGCAGAACAAATAGTTAAACCAGCTTGGTTAAAAGTGCGCGCACCTGGCAGCGAGGAATACTTACAAACCCGAAACCTAGTAAAAGGCCTGCGATTACACACGGTATGCGAGGAGGCGCATTGCCCAAATATTGGCGAATGTTGGTCACATCATACCGCCACCTTTATGATCATGGGCGACTTGTGCACCAGACGCTGTCATTTTTGCTCTGTTAAAAAGGGCACGGCCGATACTCTCCAGCCCCTTGATAGCTTAGAGCCAGAACGAGTCGGTTACGCTGTAGCAAAGCTAAAATTGAAGCATGCTGTAGTAACTTCTGTTGACCGTGATGACATTCCTGACTTTGGAGCAGCACACTTTGCCGCGACAGTGCGCTCGATACATCGCCAGGCTCCAGATTGCAAAGTCGAACTCCTGATTGGCGATATGCGCGGTCGTCGGGAAGATTTGGCGATTATCATGGAAAGTGGCGTGGATGTTTTAAATCACAATTTAGAGACAGTGCCACGTCTGTACAAAAAGGTGCGCCCAGGGGCCGACTATCAGCGTTCACTATCCATCTTAAAGTGGGCCAAAGAGCTGTCGAGTTCATCGCTCACAAAATCAGGCATCATGGTTGGCTTGGGAGAAACTCGCGACGAAGTGCTGTCTCTTATGGATGACATGCGTGCTCACGGCATAGACATCATGACAATTGGTCAGTACCTACGTCCAACCAAGAAACAACTTCCTGTAAAAGCTTTTGTTACGCCTGAAGAATTCAAGGATTATGAAGTTGAGGGCCTCAAACGTGGATTCAAGTTTGTTGAGGCAGGTGCTTTAGTACGAAGTTCATACCACGCTTGGAAACACACAGCGACAAGCTCTACAAGCCGCGCAGATGGGCAGGCTTCGCCTGGCACCCCCTGAAATTGTGTTAACTGCGCCCCAGGTAGTAATTACCAAATAATTCTGGACTTTTATATCGGGGATTGCGCTAACGCATCTGCATGAAGACAGTAACAGCGGCTTTTTAAATGGAATAACCGGGTGGTGGCAGTTATCTCGCCACCCCAGCTCCACGCGATCGCCGCAGAAGAGCTTCGATCCTTTTAAGCAGCAACTTACGCTGAATAGTTTTCTGACAGTAGTCTTCAGCTCCCAGGTCTAGCAGTTGGTACTCGCGGTCACCATCAGCTACCACTGTAAGGACGAGCACTGGGATGCGCGCCAGAGCTGCGTCGGCTTTTAGGCGCTTCACAAACTCAGCCCCATCCATAAGCGGCATCATTAAATCTGCTACTATTAGATCGGGCTTGGCGTCTTCAGCCACTTTTAGCCCCTCAACTCCATGCTGCGCTACAACAACATCATAGTCGGCGGCCTTAAATACCATTTCCAAAATGGCTCGTTGATCCAAATCATCTTCAACCACCAATAGCAGTGGCTTGTTGCGTTGTTGCCCATTTTCCTTCGATTGAATCGGGTCAACTAGTTCATGCACATAACTTGTGAGTGGCGAGGTAGAGCCAGCCTTTGCTAAGGCTTCCAAAAATGCCGGAGAGACTGTCTTGCTTAATGAAAGAATGCCACGCAGGGTCGTCTGTCCATCATTAACCTTTGCCAGCCCGTCCTCAACCAAGGCCCGCGTGCCGCGTGGATACAGCATTCTTACAAGATCAGCTTCGCCTGCGCCTGCATCTAACTTGCACAGGACATCATCATCTACCGAGCAGAGACTGTTAACGCCGACGAACCCGGATGTACCTCGCTCTCCACACTGCGCACAGCCTCGTCCCACCAAATAACTATCCCAATTTGGTGACACCAAAGCCGGTGGCAGCTCTGCCAAAAGGTTTCTATCGACGGGGGTCTTGCGAGCACAGTGCGGGCAAAGTCGCGGAACAAACCCCAAGCACCAAGAAGCTCTAATCTTCAGTGCTCGAGCCGATGCCCCCAGCTCACGTGCCTTAAGCAGCGCATCCACAGCGTTATCTGCTCTTACTGTCGCAGCAACAAGCGCAGGTGGATCGATACTCTGCAACCATTGCCGCAGAGCTGGGTCACTCAAGTCGCCAACACATGGGATGCCAGTCACACTTTGGATAGTCGCGTGAGCCCAGGCACGCTGCTGAGGAAGCGGATTTGAAACTAGGAGCACGCCACTATCCAAACGCATCCAATCATCTAAGCTGCGCTGTTCTGAGTTGGAGAGTCCCAACTGGGCACGCGCTTCGGCCGGAGATAACACAGCGAAATTGCCAAGCTGCAAGCTTTCCTTGCCAACCTTACGAAAGGTTTCTCCTTCAAGAAGTACTACCTTGTCATGTAGACAAACCGCGCTCCAGCAATGGAAGACTCCATTATCGTAGGGAACGCGGTAGGCTTCAGGCGATCTTTCCCCCACTACTATGGCTTGGCGTTCACCCAAAAATGCCAAAATGCTGCGATACCACTCCACCTTGATATTTACCGTTTTGAGCGCATCCTTGCCCTTCAGAATACTGACCTCTAGGTTCGGATCTTTGGGAGTAAGCACCACCTTGTCAGCACGCGAGAGCAGAACCTCTTGAAGAAGTTTGGAAAAAAAGCGGTTTAGTCGCTGTGACTCGTCAAATTGCTGCTGCATAGGCTCAGGGTACTCTCCTATCTTGCTTGATCGTCATATTTATAAAAATCCCCAAGGACTTTAGGCACAAGGCCATACTTCAAAATAGTGTTTGTTTTGATGATGGGCGTTAGATTAGTGGTATCTGCCTATTCTGACATTTCTCAAATTAGCCTATAACTACCTATTGTAGCGGTCATTTTTCGTTTTTTGCCGCGCCTCGGTGGGCCGCCCTACGGCCATCTTGGAATGACTAGGATAGTATTGTAAGCCAAGGCACCCAAAAGATTGCTTGGACTTAGTATAAAATTGTTTGGGCAGTAACTGATGAAAGGCAGAGGCGTAGCCAAGGCGACAGCGGGCCTTGCGATAGGCATCATGCTGGGGCTTGGAGTCCTAGCATTCAAGGCCTATCTAGCTGAGCAAGTCACTGCCCTGCTTAGCGACGAAGTGACTGCTAGCTGCGCCTGTCGTTTCCAAGTCGATGCTGTTGATATTCACCTCCTGGGTCTTTATGCCGAGGCTCGCAATCCGCGTATCGTTGCAGACGACAAAGTAGCGCTACAATTTGAGGGCATCACAGCTGACTTTGGTCTTGGCGAGATCTTATCAAAACGTATTTTACTAAAAGAGTTAGTGCTTTCGTTTGGGACAGCATACTCAGTAGGTCCTGACAGCCCAACATTTAAATTTATAGATCATCTTACAACGCCTATTCCACCAGAACGCGATCGACCTGGTCGTTGGAAGCTACGGCTAGAGCAATTGCGTGTTGAGAAGTCGCGTCTGATGGAACCATTCACTAGATCGAGCCTGGTCGGCGAAGGTGTTTCCCTACTAGTAAGGCGTGACGCACGAGATGATTTTGAGCTTCTACCCAGCATCGAAAGGTTACGGGTAGTGCGCAACCCTGTCACCAACCCAACACAGCCGGCTATCATTGAGCTGGGAAAACTAACTACCCTCATTCATATTGATGCGCAGCAGGCTTTATATAAAGGCGCACGCTTAGCTATTAAAGACTCGCTTATCTCTGCTGAAGCTACTTCCTGGAACAAGGAGCATGATCGACTCGAAGGTTCGTTGCGCTTTTCCGTCGACAGCAGCTCATATGACTTGCCGGAATGGTTACGCACGGCGCTAAGCGGCGAAGGTGGTATTGCCGGCACACTTGGGAGGCCTGACATACAGGCTTCTTTTGAAAACTCTGTCGGACATCCGCTTGATCTATTCGGCACACCTGACATCCCATTAGCCAGCCTACCTTCTGTGAAAGGCAAACTTACAGCCAAGATTCGCAAGGGCGAGTACATGGTTGATGTGCCTGAATTTGAAGCTAAAGGGCCACATGCCTCTCTTAAACTCAACACGCCCATTCAGAACCGCAGTGGCCAACTAAGTGGTGGCCTGCTTTTGAGTGCCGACAGCCTAGTCTTTGAAGATGGAACGTTTTCCGACGTGCGCGGCCAAGTAACGTTCGAAGGCGAAGATGGCGATCCGCACGTGTCATTTAGCGGCGTCAGCAAGTCAGTATTAACACATGGATTCACATTTAGTGACGTGACACTGAATGTTAAAAAGATGGGACAGCTAGTAAAAGTTGCTGCCGATCATAATAGCGCAAGAAATGGTATTTTCTCTGCGCAGGGAACAATCTCACTAGCTACAGTCACGCCTGAAGTTCAAAAAATAGACTACCGCAGCGAGCGTTTCGCCCTATTTCAGTCTCCTTCGGCACAAGAAGACCTGCTTCAATCGCTGCGTTTTACTGGTAGCGGATCCGTGCATGGGCCACTCGGACTGGCCTCAATTCTTGGTAATGGGACATGGGAGGCTGGCTCAAGTAAGTCCAGCGTTAATGTTCTTGTACGTGGAGATGCCAAGCTCGAAGGAGGCAAACTTCGTTTATCCTTCCTCGACCCTAGTCAAACTTTGCAGGGTACTCTTGCATTCGAACTATTAGGCGACGCACGCAGTGCATTGACCCTAAGGGCTGACGACGTGCGCATGGAGAACTTCTTTCCAGATTACGAATGCGTCAGGTTCGGGGGCGACATTACTTACGACTTTGACCTTACAAAACCTTTAGCTGGCTCGGGCTCAGCCAGACTTCCAAAATTTTCTTTCGGCTGCAATCAATACTCAGTGGCACTTGAAAAAGCTGCCGCACTTACTATCCGTGACGGAAACATTGAGACTGCTCCGCTTTCATTGAAAGGAGAGCATTCGGCTCTGCTATTGCAGGGTGGAATGGGACTCACCAGCGGTTACGCCATAAACGCCCAAGGCAGTATCGAGTTGATGTCCTTGGCAGCACTGCTCCCTCAGTTTGATGACTTGCGTGGGCACGTACAAGCATCAATTGATGTATCCGGCCCAATTGGGGCCCCCACTTTCCATGGTAAAGCCAGCCTAGATAATGCAGAGCTGTCATCTGAAGCCCTGCAGTTAAATATCTCAGATATTCACTCGGCGTTAACAATCGACGGGACAAAGGCTCATATTGAGAGCGCCGATGCTAGCCTTAATGGCGGACATATTTCCTTGAGTGGCACAGCGCAATTACTTGATCCACTTAAGTCTGAGCTTAAGCTACAGGGGAGTGGCGTAACTTTTGCCCCCTTCGAGAATGCCACACTACAACTTGGCGGCCAGCTTGCCATCACTACTCTAAGTTCAGGTCTACCAGGGATCGAGGGCACACTGCGCATCGAAGCCGCCGAGTTCACCAAGAATCTCGACATAGATAGCTTGTTACGCTCATTCAGCGAATCACTTTTTGCCAAGCGCTCCACGACGCAGGCCTTCGGCTCATCATTACCGAACCTAGATATAAATGTTGCGGTAGAGGCAGCTGGAAATTCGTTTATCTACACGAACTGGGCGGGCGCCGAGTTACGCGGGAACCTAAACATTGTCGGCAAATTGGAAAGCCCGGCCGTATCAGGGCAAGTTCAGACTATTGCTGGGTGGTTTGGTGTTCGAGATAGGCGGTTTGAAATAACTTCCGGCACGCTTACGTTCCGCCCTGGTAGCGGTCAGCCACTTTTAGATGTAATAGGGGAAACATACCTACCCTCCCGCACTGGAGAGACAGTTCTCGTAATTGCGGAAGCACGGGGAGCGTTGCTGGCACCAGCCATTAGCTTGTCATCTGATAGTGGCCTTAGTCAGCGTGAAATTCTTAACTTGCTAGTGGCCGGTGGAAGCATAGGCAACCAAACCCAGGTAAATACCGTCGCCCGCGAATTCGAATTGGGGCAGGAAAGTCTAGTCGATCAAAGCTCATTCCTCAGCTTCCCACGCTTTTTGTCGAGCCTTACGCGTATCAATCGTTTCTACTTTGAACCAACTTTCAACGCGCAAACTGGACTGATTGAGCCCTCAATTATTGCAGAAAAGCGCCTTTCCGACGCCCTAGCCCTAGTCGGAGAAAGCAGCCTCGGCTCAGCTGCCACTGAGTCTCGCCTGCGCCTGCTGTATGACCTCAGCCCTTCGCTACGACTATCTGGAATAGCTGAATCTGTGAGCACCCGACAAAACACCACCTTTGGGGGCGATTTAACTTACACCGTGCTTGCTAAGCAGGTACCACTGCTCGAAATTGCCGTGAAAGGGCTCAAAAGCTTTGAGCGCTCACAACTTCTAAAGGGTGCACGCATAAATGAGAACTCGCGCGTGACGACAGCCGATCTGGCGCGCATTAAAGAATCCATACTGGCATTCTTCCAAGGCCAGGGTTTCTTCGAAGCCCAGGCAGAAGTTAGCTGCTCAGGAAACGACGTATACTGCGAACGGCTGAATATAGAGATAGCTGAGGCTGGTCCAGCCAAGGTTAGCCATGTCGAGATTAATGGAGACTCCCTGGAAGGTGTAATAGATATTTCGTCTAGCCTTCGAAGTGTTAAAGGCTCGCGCGCATCCGAAGAGCTAGCAAAGTCTCTGATCGCTGACTTAACTCGTCGCCTGCGATCAGATGGTTACATTGAGGCTCGTGTGACTTCTACGTACGAGGGGTGCCAAACCGGTCCAGAGTGCCTCCTCAAAGTCGCCATTCGCCTTGGTAAGCCCGTCAGCTTCGTATTCCAGGGCAATACTAAGTTCTCCGAGCGTGAATTCCTCGATACAATTAATTTGTTCGATCGAACGCTTCCTTTTGGCAGCAACACAATTAACATTTTAATCCAGAGCATGGAGCGTCTTTATCGCTCGGCAGGCTATCTATACGTCACAATTAGCTCCGAGAAGGAAAGCGACCTCGTCTCCGGTCGAATAACATACGTGGTTACAATCGATGAAGGCTCATCGATTCCCGTATCAAGCGTAAACTTCGAAGGATTAACGCGGCTCACTGTTCAAGACCTGCATGCACAACTTAACGAGCGTAGCATTGCCTTGGCAGAGGGCATTTTTAAGCCCTCTTATGCCGTAGCCGAAGTAATTGAGGAAAACGCGCAAGTGTTGAGAAGTTTACTGCTGGATGAGGGCTATCCTCAAGCCCAGGTTACCTACAAGCTGAGTCCGTCCCAAGATGAGTCATCTGTGGCAATCACCTATTACATTGATGAGGGGCTCGAGCTTCGCGCTGATTGGTTCACACTACAGGGCTACCCAGGTGGACTAATAGCGCCACCAGAACCAGCACCCCCCTACTCTATTCCAAAAGCCAACCGCTACATCGACACACTAGTAGATGCGCTACGAGATCAGGGATATTTCGAAGCAGCCATCTGGACCGACTTGGCCCAGGATTCCCAAACTATGACAATTCACGTCGAGCCAGGTGAACGGACCCGTTTGGGTGCGATTCGCATTGATGGCACAAAAACTGTGGCAAAGACGGTAGTCCTCAATGAGTTATTATTTGCCAGTGGAGATTATTGGGATGCTGACAAACTACAGGATAGTAAGCGACGTCTGCTACGTCTGGGACTGTTCTCACGCGTCGATATCTCAGCCAGCGATGGAACTGCCGATAGTAAGATTGAAGATGTAACAATTCGCGTCAATGAAAAGCCCCTACGTACTTTGGAGGTGGGGGCCGGCTTAAATTCCGAATATGGACTGCACTTATTTGGTGAAGGAACAGATCGCCAGTTGTTCGCCGATGGACGCGCACTTAGTTTGCGTGTCGATACATATTATGATTCCGCCTCAGCTCAAATTAGTCAGGGCATCGCGGGCCTGCGCTACGCCGACCCAAACTTTTTTGGCAGCGGGTTTAGTCTGGCTGAAGACTTACGTTTTCAAAAGGTCGACCTATCGACCCAAGAATTCAATCTCGACCGAGTTTCTCTGGCATCCTATCTCTACAATAGTTGGAACGAGGATATTAGCCTCTCGCTCGGACATACAATTTTGGATGAAAATTTAAATGATGTTTCACCCGATGCCATTATCAGCAAACTAGACCAAGGCAACGTGCGCCTGAGCTTCCTGTCTGGCGTATTCAACTATGATCGACGCGACAACCCCCTCAACCCACGCCGTGGCTTTAATTTAAGCTTTGACTATAAGTTAGCAAGCACGGCTATCGCATCTGAGGCAAATTTCGCCTCGATCGGAGCGAAGGCCAGCCTCATTGTTCCAGGTGATCAGTTCTTGATGCCACGTTTCGCGGTCGCCTTTAGTTCTCGTGCGGCAGCTGCCTGGGCCTACGGTGATACTGAGCAAATCCCTATAACACAGCGCTTCTACCTTGGTGGTCGTAATTCTATTCGAGGCTTCCGGGAAAATTCACTTGGACCACGTGGCGAACTCGGCAGTGTGATAGGCGGAGACACTTTGTTCGCAAATAATCTCGAATTCCGCTACATGGCGCTGGACTCCTTGTCGCTACACGCTTTTCTTGACGCAGGCACTGTTTACCTACGCGATGATTCACTTTCGCTTGGGGAAATGCGCTATAGCACGGGCATCGGCTTCCGCTACTTGTCGCCAATTGGGCCAATCGGTTTTGATTTGGGGGCACCTTTAGATCCTGAATCTGGCGAACCATCGGTGCGTCTACACTTTAGTATTGGGTCAAATTTCTAAAGCCGATTTGGCGAGCAGATCGAAGCCCTAACTCGAACTGAGGCTTCAATTTTTTTTCAATAAAAACTGCCGTAATTTCAGATAGTTGGCTAAATAACAGAGTTTTTTGTGGCGTCTTTCGGAAGACTTGCATCTTAACTTGCATGAAAGGTTCGAGTGGCCACCGGCAAGGAGTGCCGGTAAGTTTTTTAGGCCAATTATAGTTTGAGGTTTGCCTATGGCTAACATCATTATCGTCCAAAACGGAGCAACACAGCAGCAGTTGGAAAGCGCCATGTGCGCTGTCCCTGCCACACTTACAGCGAGCATGACGGTCATATCGTCGGAGTCGCCAAGGTCGCTGAGCAGCGAGCAGACCCACGTGTCGAGTAGCAAGTACTCGCTTACGTCCTGCCTCGAGATTGCGCTCGAGAAGAGCAACAGCGATGTGCTGATAATGGTTGACGCCAATACCACCCCACGCGCTGAAGCTATTCAGTCGCTGGCACAAGGCATGAACGATCAGAGCATCGGTTTTATGTACTCACCAATGCAGAGTGGCAATGAGACCATTCAGCTCGGCGAGCTAAGCTCTGACACAATGGTGACAGCACTTTCAATGACCACATCATGGCCACTCGCATTGTGCGCTGTTCGTCGCAGCATACTAAAAAATGCTGATATCAGCGGCGAGACAATGGACGAGAGCATGATCAAGATGATGATTGCAGCGCTAGCACAAGCTGAGAGCATTGCAACCGCTCTAACACCAAGCAACGGAACCCCACGTGAGATTTCTAACGCGGCCCGGGCACGCTGCCTTAAAGCACTGGTGAATTGCTCGAACATTGAAGAGTTATTCCCTCATCACGCATGGACTTCGCACCGCGAAGAGAGCGCTGCAGCGTCTTATCATACTCTAGCAGCTCTCTTCATCCGCTATGGCGACAAGCAAGCTGCACTTGAGTGTTTAAGTGCTGGGGATCAGTTTGAAGATAGCCCTCGTTCGTTGGCACTGAAGGGACTAATCGCTGTAGAAAATGGCGAGACCCTTACAGCTGTAGCGAATATGGTATCTAGCTTGCAGCAGTACGAGGCCCGCAAGAAGCAGAACAATAAGCACTATGTGCACTTTGCCCCGAGCAACCTCGAAAAGATTAGCACCAGCTTGAATGCCGGATTGGAAGCCCTCAATAAGCGCGACAATGAATCAGCGTTGTCACACTTTGCGAATGCGGTATTCAACTTTGATCCGTTCTACAGTCAGCTCGGAGTTACATCGCTGCGTAGCACATCGCATTAGTTCAGCCTTCGCAAAGGCCTAACTGGTGAACTATAGGCAGCTGCATACTGCGTTACAACAGCTAAGGATTTATCAAGCATGTAAGTCCACAACGCTGCCACATGCGTACTTGTATGACTTGTAGAAATCTGTATTTGATGAAACAGGCAGTGTACGATCTAACCGAAGCTCCTATAAAACCACAGAGGCATGGTAAGGGTCCTAGATCCCTAACCTCTGCGAACTCTGTGCGCTCTGTAGTTTTTAGCTACTTTAATGTCTGACACTGTCTGTCAGATCGAATAGCGACTATTGCATCTGACTTCTTTTGCTAGCGCTTGCACGCGATCACATGAAATATGTGCCAATGCTTTGCGTTACCGGCCAACATACCACTATCATTTTCGTTCTCAGTTAATTCAATTATCTGAGATTCGTTCAAAATCCTCAGCAATTCGTTGCGCGCAAGCGCAGTCATACCAACTTTTGGGGCCCAAGAGTCATGCGGCCCAATAAACTGGCCGCAGAATATTCCCCCAGTATGTAGCTTGTAGCTCAAATTTCGCCACAACTGGCCGAATGAACTCCTTCTGCTATAGAAGATAGACAAGGATGCATTAACAATTGAAAGTTCCGGCAAATCAGGCCTTCTTATATCCTCGAATCTAATCACTCTGGTTTTAAGATGGCTCTTAAACCTTTTGGGGGTTACGCGCTTAAGACGAGCTATGGCTGCCCTTTGGGCATCAAAGGCATGAACGCAGAACCCCTGTTTCAGAAGGAATAGGCTGTCATTTCCATTGCCACTACCAAGATCCAGTGCGCACTTTGTCCCATGCCTAGGCAGATGTCTAATAGCCACTTCCAGCAACGGACTTGGCTGCTTAAACTTCTCGCGATTTAGATAGTACTGAGTCCAAAGCTTGGTCTCGAATTTATCGTTCCTCATCCTTCCCTCTTCTACAAAGTTAGTCTAGTAGCAGCCCCCAACCCAAATAAGCCCCACCGCGGTTCCGCCGGCGCTATCGACAAAAGTTAGGCCTCTATATATAGGGAGACCAAGTGACCTGACACCCGGTAGCCACTTCTTTATTAACTTGAATGGGTCCCCTCAGTGCCTGTAACTACCTGCTATGGGCGATTTGTCCTCTAAAGAACTCGTATGGGCGGTCAATGCTCTGTTGCCCTAGAGGTAGCTAGCAAGGTATTTAGATTGCATAACAGTTGTTGCACCTAAGCAGTTGAGAAAATTGCGAAAATCTGTTTTGAATCCAGCTGACCGATGTCCTTTTAGTTCGAAACTGATTTGCAGCTACAGACAAGCTGAATATGGGGTCAAAAACCCTAAAATCTTGCTCTCTGTGGACTCTGTGGTTTTGAGTTAGGTCCAGCAGGTCCGACGCTGGCATTCATGAAAAAGTGCGATTAACTGTAGAAATCTGTATTTGATGAAACAGGCAGTGTACGCTCTGTGGTTTTTAATTAGCTACATTAATGTCTGACACTGTCTGTCAGATCGAATAGCGACTATTGCAGATTAATGCGGTAGGTGTCTGTAGAAGTATACGCGCTGCAGTGGTCCAGCCTCGAACTATTTTTTATTAGACCACCGTGCAACAACCACCTCTTCAGGACGTGTCTGTATATGTCTCGGGCCCTAAGGCACACCGGTAACGTTCTTCTCTCCTTTGGCTTGGGGCTTAGCCTGCTTACGGCATTGGCTGGCTCATTATCATTTTGGTCTAGCGAGCACCCCGATCTATTCCCTGCAGCACGCTATGGAATGATTCCAGGCGTTCTATTGGTAGCACTTGGACTGCTAGTTATTAAGAGCAGCGACACCCAACTACGGCTCTCTGCTGCAGGTTTTGCCTGGACTCTGCTGCCACTATTTCTAATCGATTGGCTGACCCGCTCGTATAATCTTTTTCAGGGCCCCTTTATTAGAGGCGAACTCATACTAGGCCTTTTCGCGGCCTTTCTCATACTTAATGCACGCGGATGGCGCGCACTCCGCATATTTAGCCTTTGCTCGCTTGCATTACTGGCGTGTGCCTTCTTGTTTGAGTCACAGGGCCGAATACTGAGCTCGGACGACCATCCAAGCTTTTTCTATCGTCTGTCGTTGTTAAAATCTCAATTTCCACAAATTCCATTCTATTACCCCTACTGGAACGCTGGGATTGATCAACGTGATTTCTTTGCTACTGGATCACTTAATATATTCTTACTTTTGTGGCCCATCATTCGCTTCTTCGATTTGGCGCACAGCTACAACATCCTAATCGCCATTACGTTATTTTGCTTAATGCCAGTAAGTGTTTACACAGCAAGCCGCATCAGTGGCGGTCGACCAACGGCAGCACTTTTCTCAGCCGTGCTTGCTATTTGCTCGAGCCTTCTGTGGTACCGCTGGGCCTTAAAGTACGGCACCATGGGCTTTGTTGCTTCTGCCAGCCTAATACCACTGAACTTAGCTCTATTGAATAGACTCATCTTTGAACCACAGCGTTGGAACTCTAAGTTCACCTTTCTCACTATAGCCAGTCTATGCCTGATGCTCTTGTGGGGCCCCTCAGGCCTTGTATTTATTCCACTGGCGCTAATGGCAGCCCCAAAAATTCCACAATTATTTAAACTGCCTCATTTCCGTCACGTAGCGCTTGGAGTGCTGCTGCTAAGTTTACCATGGATCACAATCTTCTATTCAGTATCTCAAGTTGGCAAATTTGTTTCTACCAAGCGCCCCAGCTATGAAATGATGGCTGATGAAAAATCGCCGCAATACAACCAAGGCAAGCCAAGTACAAGCAGTGACAATAAGTCGGTCTCGCCACGCCAGACGCTAAAGGTGCTACGCGAAACCAGCGTATCTACAAACCCGCTATTAATCCTCCTGCTCGTTCCAGGCCTAGCGGCCTTGAGGCGTAGACAGCGTGGCAGCTGGGTGGCCACCACTGTATGGCTAATAGTGCTAGGTACTACTCTCTCGCAAGTTAAGCCACAGCTTGAGCTGGATCGTATGCTTGTAATTCTGTCTATTTGCTCCAGCATACCTGTGGCACTGGCCTTGCAGCGCCTATTTATATCATCTGTGTATAATCGCACTCACCTATTTGCAGCCCGATTACCTGCTTATTTCGCCCTGGCCTTCTTTCTCACTGGGCCTTTCGCGACAAGTTTCCTATTGCGGAATCGTGGCTACGACACATATTCATTCCGCACTGCTAGTAGTGAGAAGTTAGTGCAAATGATCCGCGACAATGCCGGTGATGGGCGCGTAGTATTCACAGGCTTTGTATTGCATGATTTCAGTCACGGGCATCTTGCGCCACTACCATTGCTAACAGGAGTACCCAGTGTAGCAAGTAGTCCCTTCCACGATCAGTGGAGCTACAAGGAGCTTTTTCCAAGCGAAGCGTTTTCTCAGGGTGTAGGAGCCGTAGAAAAGCTACTGGACCTGTATAACTCCACCCTAGTGGTGGGCCACGAGGAACGCTGGGTTAACTTCTTACGAGAGAATAAGGATCACTATGCACTTGTTGGCGAGGCCTTGCCATTCACGGTATTTCGTCGCAAGCAGGCCAACCCATCATATTTTGTGCAGGGTCAGGGTCAAATCCTAAAGCAAAACGACAACAGTATAGAGCTCACTCTTTCATCCGCTGAAGCTGTGCTCAAGTTCCGCTATTTTCCATTTCTGCGCTCCAATCTGTGTAACGTCCAAGGTGTACCTAGTGAGCTTGGCTTTCAATTTATTAAACTTAGTGCGTGCCCATTAAACGAAACAATCAAGATTGAATCTTGCGGTACTTGGTGCAGGGTTTTACAAGGAGGGAGTTGAAGTGGCAGTTCCAGTCATTATCTTCGTCCTTTGTGCCTTGCTTTTTGAAGCATTGCTAGCACTATTCCCAACATTTAATGCCGACAACTTAGGCCCTGGCATGCCCGGCCTAGAGTTTGCACGCGCGTGGCGCCCCTTGATTAACACCTCTAGCAATTCCTTTTTGTACTGGCGACCAGACTTCCTGCATTCACTAATTGCTACTAATCTGCCCTGGCTTGGGCAGAACTCAGAACTAATCGTAGCGTCAGCGTTAGGAACAATTGGCGCAGCGCTACTTTTCTATATCGTTGGAGATCCAAAAGAACGACCACTGCGAGCAGCCCTACAGAGTACATGTGCAGCTCTAGTTTGGACGCTTACACTGCGCACTCTATTTGGATTTGACCACGTAATTATTGGCTGTATGACATGGCTACCTTGGCTAGTCCTTGGCGTAGTTTGGTCACTCCGTCGCGGCAGCCTTAACACTAGCAGTTTTATAGTCATACTATTCCTTACATGGCGCTTGGCCTCTAGCGCTAACCAGCTAGCATTTGGCTTAGCCATACTAGCCTGGGTTTTAGCACTTGCATGCTGCGACAGGCATCTTTGGCCAACGGCCAACAGCCGAGCTGGAATTTTAATGTTAATCAGTCTTGCGCTGTCGTTACTGCCGTTAGCGCAGGCTCCATACGTCAATACCCAAGGCTTTCCGGTTGATTCGCACCTTGTATCGCATGATGGCCTACCAGCCATGGTGCGAGCGCTAGTGGGAGAATCCCCACGTATCCCATTTATTAACCGCTTGTGGCTTAAGGAGTCCCTGAAGGACTGTAGCGTCATATTCTTTGCACTAAGCGCAATTGCATTTTATCTCTGCCACCGCAGGCGAGCTGTATCGAAACTGATGTGGTATGCGCTTGGATTAGCGCTGATAATACTCTTTGATACTCTACCGATAGAGCATGTCGCCCAAATTGCCCCTTTGGCCGCGCTTGGGCGCATCATACCTGGATACTTCCTATACCCCTGTGCATATTTGGGCCTCGCCACACTCCCACTCTTACTGCTACTTGCATCACCGCAGCGTGCGCTGCTATCGACCATTTGCCTTGGTGCCCTGGCGCTAGTACCGCCAACATCCGGAGGCTACATGCAATTAGCCTTGGGCAAACTTGTCGACCTGGCTTCGCAGCGTGCGCTTGCAGAATACTCTCTGCTCAATGCTTCAGAACAGCAGACTCTACAGCCGGTCATTTATTCACCATCTTACACAATCCTAAATGCGATCGGCCTCTGGCCAGCTTTTGAACAAGATAGAATAAAGCACACTGATTTTATGCCTGTGCGTGCCGAAGAAGTCAGCATTACGGCCTCAACCACTGACCCGCGCTATTCAACTAGTGCAATGCTGGATCGCGATGAGGCAACACGCTGGGCAACTGGGCGCGCCTCACAGCATGGCGATGAGTGGATTTATATTAAGTTTGCAAAGCCAATTCAGCTTTCCGCACTCGAGCTAGATGTAGCTGGGTACTTCACTGACTTTCCGCGTGGAGTGCGTCTTTCAGCACTGACACCCTGTCCTGAAGCGAACCTTAGCCCTGAGGCAAGGGGAAATGTGCATGAGCTCGTACACTATTGGCCCTGGGAGGGTGCGCTGGAGATATCAAAATTTGGCTTCCCTTACTTCCAGCCTCAGCATCAAGTGCGCATTTTCTTACCGAAAGTTGAAACCATTGAGTGCCTTTTGGTGGAGCAAACTGGCTTCGCCCCACAACATGATTGGTCAGTGGCTGAACTCAGACTTGGGCTAGTGCAATAATAAAGCGCTTCCCGAAAGGTATTACCAGCCACGGGTGCGTAACCAAATGTATAGACTGATTACTGCGCTGGCAGTAATGACTCGTTAAGAGTTGGCAGCCAACTTGGCTTGGCGTTCCCGTGCTGATTGAGCTTTGGATGCCATAGCAGGGTCGCGTTTCAATACACCAGCTATGTTATCAAGCACGCCATTCACAAACATGGGCGAATCAGGAGTTCCATAAGCTTTGGCTATTTCAATAGCCTCATTGATACTTACACTCAGCGGAATTTCATCCACTAAAGCCATCTCGAAGGTGGCAAAGCGCAAAATATTGCGATCGACACGGCACATCCTGCTAATGCTCCAATTGGTGGACGCAGCTGTAATTTGCTCGTCGATGAATTCCAGATTTTTAAGTACCCCCTGGATTATGGACTTCGCGAATTCTAAATTCTCTTTTTCAGTTGAACTTAGGACAGCATTTTCCTCGCCACCGTTTTCTGGCTTAAAAACGTCGAAGTATAACTGCACGCATTCAGCGCTCCAGTCTTCGAGCGTATCACACTGATACAAAGCCTGGAGTGCTACCTCACGCGCTCGACGTCGCGACCTCATACAGCAATTTTCTCCAACTGGCGCATTACGCTAACCATTTCTATGGCAGCAACTACGGCGTCCGCACCCTTGTTTCCTGCCTTTGTCCCAGCACGTTCAACGGCCTGTTCAATACTGTCGGTTGTAATGACACCAAAAATAACAGGGATACCAGAGGAAAGTGCTGCTTGCGCTACGCCACTTGCAGCCTGGGAACAAACCAAATCATAGTGCGAGGTCGCACCGCGAATCACAGCTCCCAATGCAACTACTGCATCAAACTTGTTACTTTCAGCTAATTTCTTACAGGTAACGCCGAGCTCAAAACTGCCTGGAATATGGACGACCGTAATGTCGTTTTTACTGCCCCCGTGTCGAACGAAAGCGTCAATAGCTCCGCTTAGGAGCTGCTCCACTACAAAGCTATTGAATCTGGGTGCCACTACAGCGATCCGCATCCCTGCAGCCGCTAAAAGACCGTCAATCACGTGCACAACCCGCACTCCCCTACTTAGACTCAGAAGCCACACTGCCCTGAATTACTGCCAATAATCGTGTAAACGAGCAAGGCCAAGCAATCCATTTCAATTAGGCCACGAGCTATTGCCGAATTCATGTGATCCCTCTCCCCGTATGGAGTGGACTCTGCGAAAGGTTATTCACGAGTTTTTCGTAGGTGTAACCTAAGCCAAGCTTTAGGACCACTGATTTTAATCTATAAGATCGGTTACTTATACAATGAGAAGGCTGTAGCTAAAAGTAAAAACTAAAAGCCCGCAACAAAAATGCTCTAGGCAAACTTAACGGGCCCCTACTGCAGGCAAAGCAATGGGCTTAACTTTGACATGCACTCTAAGAATCGTAGCTGTTGGCCAGCTAGAGCCAATGCCCTAGCTTATCTCGCTTTGTGCTGAGGTAGTCTTTAGAGTACTCATCGGCCTCTATAACCATTGGAATTCGCTCGGTAATTACTATTCCAAAGCGCTCAAGCGTCTGGAGTTTATCCGGATTGTTTGTAAGCAGGCGAACATTGTTTACCCCAAGCGCAGTTAACATTTTCCCGGCTACAACAAAGTCCCGCATGTCGGCTGGGAAACCAAGCTTAATGTTAGCTTCTACCGTGTCATGGCCCTGATCCTGAAGCGCATATGCGCGTAGTTTATTTGTAAGTCCGATCCCACGTCCCTCCTGCCGCAGGTATAAGACGACACCAGCTCCAGCCTGCTTCATCATGCGCATGGCACTGTAAAGCTGTGGGCCGCAATCGCAGCGACGACTACCAAAGACATCGCCCGTCAAACACTCTGAATGTACGCGCACAAGAGGCCCAGCAGCTCCGGCCTTGCTTAAGTCTCCAAAGACAACGGCCAAGTGCTCCTTGCCAGCCACATCGTCCTGGAACACGTATGTGCGGCATGCTCCCACAGCAGTGTCTAATTGCCCCTCGGCTACGTTACGCAGCAAAACCTCATGCTGAATTCGCCGGGCAATTATATCAGCTATGGTTATCAATTTCAGGCCATGTAGACTCGCGTATTCTGTTAGCTCAGCTCCACGAGCCATGCTGCCGTCGGCGTTAAGGATTTCACAAATTACCCCACCTGGCTCAAGGCAGCCTGCCATACGAGCCAAATCAAAGGATCCCTCAGTTTGCCCCTGCCGACCTAGAACTCCTGTTGGATTAGCAATCAACGGAAACACATGTCCCGGACTTACAAAGTCCTCCGCCTTGGCCCCTGGATCAACCAAAGCGCGAATAGTACGCGCGCGTGCTTCTGCGCTGGCACCGCAATCAGCCACCGAAACATGGTCGACACTAACCGCAAAGGCTGTGTGAAACGGGCTTTGGTTATTAGAAGTTTGCAACGGCAAATTCAAAAATGCAGCGCGGCTTGGTGAGATGCTAACACATATCAGGCCGCGCGCCTCGCGCATCATGAATGCCACCAAATCTGCACTTATGAACTCGGCCGCAACAGCAATGTCGCCCTCATTCTCTCGGTCGGCATCATCAAGAATTATAACGGCGCGACCTTTAGTATAGTCGTCAAGCACAGCCTCAAATGAGTCGGTCTTTACTGCCTGCATCGCGAGACTTACGAGTCCTCATTGGCGGCTTTAGGTGCGCCTCTGGCTTCTGTTAATCCTTGCAGTGTATCTACGAACTGGCTCACATCTGAGAACTCTCTGTACACGCTGGCAAAGCGTACATAGGCGATAGTATCCAATTTCTTTAGTACTTCCATGACGAGTTCACCGATCTGACGACTTGGAATTTCTCTAAGACAAAGCTCAGAAACTTTTAGCTCCAGTGACTCCACCGATCGATCAACTTCATCCACGCTTACCGGACGCTTCTCGCATGCGCGCACTATTCCAGCGCGAATTTTTTCACGATCAAACTGCTCACGACGACCGTCCTTCTTAATAACCATTGGCAACGACAGCTCTACACGCTCGAACGTCGTAAAACGCGTCTTGCAGTCCTGGCATTCACGGCGACGACGGATCGAATTTTCATCCGCTCTCGAATCGACTACCGCTAGTTCTTCAGAACCACAACGCGGGCATTTCATGCTCTACTCCCGTACCAAGCGATCCCGATACAGTGGGTAGCGGGAACTTAGGCTGCGTACTTTATCTCGCACAGAATTTAGCTTGTTCTCCTGGCCACGCGCATCTATCGCCTCGCGTATGAAGCTTGCGATCGATTTCATATCGGCCTGGTTCATCCCACGCGTTGTTAGCGCCGGTGTGCCCATGCGGATACCACTACATACAGTTGGTGGCTGGGGATCAAACGGAATCGTGTTTTTGTTAACAGTTATGCCCACTGCATCCAGCGCTTTCTCTGCGTCCTTGCCTGTAATGTCTGCTGGGCGCAAATCAACAAGCAGCAAATGCGAATCAGTGCCGCCAGAAACAATTGTAAACCCTAAGCGCTGCAACTCAGCCGCCAAGGTTTGAGCATTCTCAATTATACGGCGGGCATAGTCCTTAAATTCAGGACGTAGCGCCTCACCAAACGCGACTGCCTTTGCTGCAATGGTATGCATATGCGGACCACCCTGCAGGCCAGGAAATACGGACTTATTAATCGCTTTGGCATGCGCCTCACGCGCCATAATTATACCAGAACGCGGGCCACGCAGAGTTTTATGCGTTGTGGTAGTGACAATATCACAGTGCTGAATAGGCGATGGATACGCCCCAGCTGCGACAAGACCGGCATAATGAGCAATGTCGGCTAATAAAATAGCGCCCACCTCATCAGCTACCTTACGGAACATGGCAAAATCAAAGCGCCGTGGATAAGCGGAAGCACCAACGATAATCAACTTAGGGCGATGCTGCAGCGCAAGTGAGCGCACTTCGTCTGGATCGACTTGTTGATCGGATTGGCGTACTCCGTAAGCAACAATTTTGTAATTACGTCCTGAAAAATTGACTGGGCTACCATGAGTAAGATGGCCGCCCTGGTCGAGGCGCATACCCATAACTGTGTCGCCGAAAGAGACCACGCTTTCATAAGCCGCTTGATTGGCAGTAGCTCCTGAATGTGGCTGCACATTAACAAACTCACATCCGAAGAGTTGCTTGCAGCGCTCACGTGCCAAATCCTCTATTTCGTCAACGACGTGACAGCCTCCGTAGTAACGTTTACCCGGCAAGCCTTCCGCATACTTGTTAGTCAGCACAGATCCATTGGCTTCGAGAACAGCTTCACTTACATAGTTCTCGCTCGGGATCATCTCCAAGCCAAACTCTTGGCGCTCAGTTTCCCTTTGAATGATTTTAAATACTGCTGGATCGGTAGTTTGAAGTGTAGATTTCATAAGGTTCTAGTACTGCATTTAGTAAGAATTTAGTTTTTGCGCCTGCATGGCGGTACTAACGCCATGCGAAAGAAGACCAAACCGACACCTGTATTACCCAAGAGCGAGAAGCAGCTGATCGTAAATGAGAGTAAGGTACACTCTTCCCTCCCCATTTACTGCATCAATGCAAGCGCTCTTTATCCAACCACTAGGGTAGATTTTGGCCTTAATGATACCGACACAAGTATAGGCTAGAATAGCAAAAATTGCACCAAGCCCTCAGGCCTAGTGAGCACAAAAAAAGGCCCCTGTGGGGCCTTTTATAGATCAATAGGGAAGTACTATCCCTGACGGCTCTGGATGTAATTGAGTACATCCTGGACGCTCTGGATCTTCTCGGCATCCTC
>JAIBBV010000079.1 GCA_019694465.1 Oligoflexia bacterium | reverse complement strand
TAGCCGGCAATGGATGGCCGGGCAACCACGAAGTGGTTGGAGCAAGGTCGACGCAGGACAGGGACGTCTGGGGTCGAACCAGCAACACCTAGTGTTGCGAGCCTCCAACCTTGTTTTTTAACCTTTCTCCGACCCGGAACCCTACAGATAAACCCGAAAATGCAACGATCGGTGCATACTCAACTACAAGGGTAGTCTAAAAATAAACTTGCTCCCCTCGCCTTCTTTCGACTCGAGCTGTAAACTAGTGCCAAGTCTTTTTAGAATGTGCAAGCTGGTTGCTAAACCTAGACCAAGCCCACACGAGCGGAATTCGAATTCGCCTGAGCTATGCTCTTTAGCTGGCGTGACCTCGTAGAATTTTTCGAATATCGTTGCCTGCTCGTGGGCAGGAATTCCGATTCCACAATCCCATACGCAAAAGGTACAGTAGCCTGGGCTCAATTCAACCTGCAGTCCAATTTTTCCCCCATCCTTGGTGAAACGAATTGCATTCGAGAGCAAGTTACGCAGCACCACCCGCACAAGGGCCACATCGGTCTGCAAACCTTCATTGGAATTAGTTCCGCACTGCTCAAACACTATATTGCGTTTATTAATAGCCTCCGCCAGTCCACTTACCACCGGCTGCACTAGTTGCTGTATCGAGACTCTTTCAATTTTTAGTGGAAGCACTTCCCCACTAACAAGGGAGACATCCCGCACGGCAGCTACCAATCTATTCAGCCGATTTACCCCACTCTGTAAAGTATCACCCATCGATTGAAGTGCTTTGGGATCATTAAGAATGCCTGAGACAATTAGGTCGGCGCAGTTTTGGATCACATTTAGCGGTGTTCGGAACTCGTGCGAAATCATCTGAATCACGTCGTTTTTACGACGATCTAGTATTTCTAACTTTTCCTTTTGCTTCCTTGAAAGTTGATGTAGTCGCGCATTATCCAAAGCCAAGGCAATATGCTGTGCAAAGTTGCTTAGAAAGCGCATATCATCGGCCGTGAACTCGCCATCTACCCGATTCAGGGCCTGCACTGCCCCGATGCACTCAGAACCACGCACCATAAGCGGGGCACACAACATATTGCGAGTAGTGAATCCAGCATGTCTATCCACCTCAGAGAAAAAACGAGGGTCGGATTTCACATCAGCCACCATGGCCGCCTGCCGATGGGTTATCACCCACCCCACCACTCCGCGATCCGCGGGAATCCGGAGCCCTTCCAGCTTTCCTCCACCGTCCCCACTAAGCGCCCAGAAAACTAGCTCGCGGCTATCAGGCTCACACAAAAATATCGTCCCTGCTTCAGCTTGAAGGCGCCTACGCACCTCTTCTAAAGCAACTGCCATCACCTCACGTGGTTCTAGTGAGGCATTCAGAAGCAGAGGAACCTGGGCCAAAAAGGCGAGACGGTCATTATTTGCATTACGCTCTTCCGAATGACGCTCGAAGCTAATCTGATTCTCTAGTAGCTTTCTCAAGCGTTTAATGTTTTCTTCTTTCATGCTTTGACGCAGTCGACGCGCGGCCGCGGTATGCCACTCGTGGGAGTTAAGCAAATCGAACGCCATCTTGAGAAAGCTCTCTGGCGCCATATTTAGTTCTCTACGGTATAGCTCACCTTTTTCAAAGAAGTCGGTGCGCCCCAGATTGCTCAGATCAGCATCGAGAAGATATCCAGATAATGGAGTTGTACGTAGCTGACGCAGTCCGGCTGAAGTCGCTACCAAACGCGTGTCCAGGATCATGCGCGAGACTAGCTCAATCTGCTCGCGCGAAAAGCGCCCAGCTGCATCCATCATCGAGCTCGCCAACTGCGCAGCCCAAACCTCGTTGTCTTTGCGTTGCTTAATAAAACCTAAATCGTGGAAAGCAGCCGCGATACCAAGCAACTCACGCTCGGCTGATTTCAGTCCGTCTTCGATTGCATACAACATGGCATCATGCAGAACGTCCACTGTATGATTAGGGGAATGATAGAGCAGGTCGCCTGGCAATTCTTTTTCAAGGCGTTCAAGCGCTTCGCGCACCAGAGGTTCTGCTTTGCAACGAGCGAGCTCAGCTTGAATTCTCTCCTCGTCAACCATATCCTAACTCATTGGATTGGGTGTCAAACCGTACCAGCTAGCCAGTGCCAGCCATGCCCACGTCGCAGGATTTGCTTAGCTTTGGCCTGCAGCTCTGTGCGTTGAGTTTCGTCGCAAAAGTTTAGTGATTGCCAAAGCTCTTCACTAATATCATCGAGTCGATTGGTGCGTACACACTCGGCGACTGTAAACGCAGCCTGCCATCCTACTTGAGTTGCGTTAGGTGTAGATTCCCTAGTTTTGCCAAGCGTTGAATAGGCTACTGTGCCGAATGCAGCATCACGCCCACAACCACTTGCCGATAGGGTCATAGCGCTGATTTGCAGCGGGTCACATCCGTAAATTTGCAAGCCTACCTGCTTAATTTCTGCCCCAGTCGCTAATAACTCAAGTGCCCGCCGTGCTTGTTCTAGGTCACCGGAAGCAATGAGGATAGCCAACCCACAGCGACCTGCAAAACCTGCAAGCATACCGCGGCCAGACCCAAAATATGGGTTCTCTGCGCCAACATAAAAGCCAATCTGCGCACGCACCATGGCATCATCAAGAATCGGCCGCCAAATTCGCTCATGTTGTTGAGAAGAAAGCCTTCGGCAAATGGCGTGAATGACAGCAACTGCTGCGAGAACATCAGGCTTCAAAACTTCTAGGGCTTGATGAACTCCATTGACCTTGTTACCCGTACCAAGCAAAGGATCGCTGGCAGCCGCAAACAGCAGACGACGTAGACCAAACACCAAGCCTTCGGTGGCCTTTCGTGCTGGACCGGGATTACCAAGGACAAAGTTTGATAACCGCCAAATAAACCAGGGCACCGGTTTGAAACTTTCGACTATTCCACGTGCCTTATGCCAAGACTGCGCCTGCAGCGCATCAGCGGCTTCGGAAATACGCAGCACCGCGCTCTCTGTTTCCTTGAGCGTCTTCTCAAGTTCAACAGTAAAGCTATCAGCTTCCGGAGTTTTATCCGGCTCGACGACTAAGTCTGCCTGTGGGACAGCACGTGGGTCCCGGCTGGCAACCATGTCAGAAACTATGCTTGATCCGCGATCACCCTTGTTTTCCATGTGTGCCGTAATATGGTCGGCACTTCTCAGAAAATTATTCACCACTGATTGCTTTCGGACCCAGGATGGATTTTCAGAGATATCAATACGTTGAATAGCGATTTTGGAGCCGGCAGAAGGCGAACTTCATAACAGCATCTCTTAAATTTAATGCTGTAGTTTCAGATAGTTACAAAATCAGATTCTAGACATAGCAGCTATCAGTGCTAAATCACTATTGATTTAAATCCCCCTGGCTATAGTATACGTCTAATTAAGGAAGCTTCAGTAAGCTTGCGGAAATGCTAGTGATATAGCGAATTATGGATATCGCGGCACGTTCGGATGGATTGTCCGAACCACTGGCACAATAAAATGGGCTCGCTGAACTAAGTATTTGACTTTATTGTTTTGGTAGTTCGTTTGTTTTTTGGGGTTACTTTTTGAGAGCTACCCCTAAGACTGTGTAGCTGGGACAGGATGTACCGGCATTCACGATCTGATGGAAATGCTCGTTTTTCGCCAGAAGGTATGTATGGGGAATGCCAAATATTGTCTTACCAAGGCTGATCTTGCAGACGCGATATACGCCACTTTGCCAGTTGATAAGCAAAAGGCTGCTCAGATAGTGGAAGACTACATCGAGATCATCAAGGACTCTTTGGCTATTGACGGAAAGGTCATGCTTTCTGGTTTTGGCTCGTACGAAGTCAAGTTTAAGCCACCCCGTCGCGGTCGCAATCCTCAGACTGGAGATTCCATCATTCTTCGTGCCCGCAAGGTTGTTAAGTTCAAGCCTAGCCAGCTTTTGCGCAAGGCGATTAACGGCCAGCATGTCTCTGACACAGGCGCAGAAGAATAAATTTTAGCTTCCTTAGCTATCCTAAAGATTTGCTGCGATTTAGTGGGCAGTTTTGTGTTGCAAGCACCTTTGCCTGCCTGCTGCCCTGAGGGCGAAGATCAGCACACCCGCCCAGTGAATTCACTGAGCCAAACATAATCTCGAAATAGTTTTGTTGGTCAATTACGAATTCCGACCAAGGCCATCTTCTTCTGGCTGAAACAATAGAGGAGGATTTCGCAGCTGCATTCCAGATTGCTTGATACGCAGCCAAATGTCTCGCGCGATTTCCTTGGTCTCGTTATCAAGAAGCGAATAAATCGACGGGAGGCTCATCATGTGATTAATTGCGGTAACTGCATACACAGCCGCTGCCGACTGATCAGCAAGGCGATCACGAACCTCGACTAAAAAGGTCTTAAGCTGCTCCTTAGTTGTTATCTCGCCAAGTCCCTCAACTTCAGAGCCCTTGGCCTTCTTAACATCTTTAGGTTCTTTCTTCTTACTTGGAGCGTTCATATTCCCTCAGCGAAATAGGGTCTCACTAGCGTTATGATGGATGAAATCTTAACAGGATTCAACTATTTATCGACTGGAATAATTTCAATTGCCTGGTTATAGCGCAAAGGATCATCATGCGGGTCTAGAAGCAGAGGTTCTTGGACCACAACCGCTCTAGCTTCTAAACGACGGGGCTCTATACCAGCCTGTACAAACTGATTAAACACAACTTTGGCACGACGACCAGCTACATCCTCTTGCCACGCGCCACCATCGGCGCCCTTAGCGTATGAGGCAATTACCAGTTTAGACCATGGTAAGCGCCTCTCATTTAAGCGCGCAATTTCTCTAAGCAAGGCTTGCGCCCCTGGTTTAAGCTGGGCTCCATCTCCACTAAAAAAAAGATCGGCTGGATAAATTTCTCGACTCGGATGGAGCTCTAAGCGCCGCTGAAACTGTTCGCGCAGTACATCATGCGCCCAGGCCTGGGTTCGTACCTCCCGCGACCGCGCTGCAAACTCTAGTTGCTGTTCCTCCTGCGTGTCCTGGATAGCACCACGTATGCTTCCTGCTACGGCGCCAATACCGGCCCCAACGAACGCTCCTGGCCCAGTTCCAGAACCCACTTGAAAGCCAGTCACCGCACCAGCACCAGCTCCTGCTGCAGCTCCAGCGCCCGCTTCAGCCATCTGCTTGTCGGGGCCTGGCAAAGGACCAGCGCAAGCAGCAAGCCATAGTGAGAAAAGTATGACTGGACGCATGTCTCGCATATATGCCTTATTTACGGCCACAAGAGTTTTTGATCAAACTTAACTTTCTGCAAGCGCAATCCGTGTATTGGGGATCCTGCTCCTGTGACTAACGCCTGAATTGAATTATAGGCGGTCTCATTGCCCACAACAACTATGACAAATTTACTTAGATCCCAATGTTTAGTTCCTACTTCCTCCACCTGCGCTGTAGTGAGCCCCATAATTCGTTCCACATACGTGGTATCATAATCCTGGGGATACTCTAGAACCTTAAATAAGGCGGCACGCTGCGCGACTTCATCAGTGCTATCAAATCTAAACACAAACGAATTCACGATTGCGCGCTGCGACTCTGCTAGTTCCTGCGCCGTTATGCCACCAGTTTGAATCTTTCTAACAACCCCTAGTGACTCACTCAGTGCCAGCCCGCTCGACTCCGACTTGGTCTGCAACATAATAAAATTTTTACCCTGCACAAACCCGGGCTGAATCATACCAAACACACTGTAGGCTAATCCAAGTTGAGTGCGTACCCTAGCCATGAGTCGGGAACCAAAGCCACTTGAGCCAAAGATATCGTTAAATGCGTCGATCGCAGCGTAGTCAGGCGTAAAGCGAGGGACACCGAGGTGGCCCATTATTATTGTAGACTGCTCGAAAGGCAGCTCAATAAAGTAGATTCCAGGCTCTGCTGAGACGAAACCTGTGGGCAGTACAGACAGTTCTTCCTCACGTGGCTGCCATTCAGAAAATAAGCGCTCAATTGCTTGCTGCGCCTTTGCGCGCTCAATCTTTCCACTTAGAACTAACACAGCCCGCTTGGGCTGAACTAACAGTCGATGCATACGCACGATGTCTTCGCGAGTTAGGCGTCGCACATCAGAGTCTGTGGCGACACGGCCAAATGCGGACTTGCCATACAAAAGCTGGCCGAATGACAGCTGCGCAACTGTTGAGGGGTCCTCTACCCTGCGCTTAATGGCATCTAGACTCTGCCCCTTGAGCAGATCTAGGCGAGATTGTGCAAATCGCGGTCGCAATACTACATCACTGAAAAGCGAAAAAACTCGATCAAAATCGCTTTCTAAACAGCTAAAGCTCACTTTGCCATTTTCGCCAGCAAATCCAGATGAAATATTAGCTGCTAACTTTTCGAGCTCTGTATCAAGGTCATCCGCGTCTAACTCGCCAGCCCCACCCTGACGCATTTGATCTCCCATGGCTGAGGTTGCACCTAACACATCATCGGACTCCCATAATCCACCCCCCTTCAAATAAAGTGTCCCTTGTACCAATGGGAGTTCATTATCTTGCATGAACATTACAGTGAGGCCGTTTGGCAAATTCCATGTCTCAGGGGTTATAGGACGGTAAGAGCTACCCTGCAGCCCAAGCGCAAGCGCGTCAGGCCTAACTAGTTTTTGTTGGTTCGAGCACGCACTTAAAGTAAGAATCAGTGCGGCGGCCAAAAAAGCGCCAAACTTTAGCCAATGCTGTTTGAGGGAAGTATTAGTACTCATTTCTCGCTACTCTTTGCCACCTGTTCAAGCCGTGAGATAGTTCTATTTGATGACACCAAATATTTTTTTGCTGTGCGTTTCACGTCGTCCAGAGTTACTGCCATAGCCTCATCATACCAAGCGAGAAACACATCCCAGCGCTGGAACAATAATTCTGCAGTAATAAAATCAACCGCAAGCGTAAGGTTACTCTTTAATCCCGCCAAATTCTCCACTGCCAGCCGCCGCTTGGCTTTGACCAAGTCCTCTTCCTTCAATGGGCTATTCAAAAAACGTCGCAAGGTATCATCGAAAGCCTTCAAAACCTCCTGATTGGAATGCGGGCTTCGGGTGGTAGCGTAGAACATTTGAAGATTTGGATAGGCCGATCCGGGGCCTTCCTCAGCGCCCACATCCGCTGCAAGCTGCCTTCGCTTCACAAGTTCTATGTAAAGTGGTGAGGTCTTGCTACCCGCGAACATCTCGACCGCTAGACTTAAAGGTGGATCATCAGGATGCGGATAATTCGGCTTATGGTAGGCCATTAAGAGTTGCGGTGCTGCTGGCCATTCAACCACGGCCTGACGTTCGCCAAGTTGAGGGGGCTCGACAATGTTCGGGCGAACTGGAGCTTGACCGGCCGCGATACGTCCGAAATAACGGCGAATAATTTCAACGTCCTTATCGGGCTCAACCGAACCAACTATTGATATAGCGATATTCTTGCCCACGTAATACTTGCGCCGGAAGGCTTCAAGCATTGTAGCAGTCAGTGAATGAAGATCTTCGTCATGCCCAATGACTGGGTTTCTGTATGGATGTGCTAAATACGCAAGCTGAAGAAGCGTTTCATACAGGCGCCCACCAGGGTCATCGGTATAACGCATGCGCTTCTCCTCCATCACGACATCACGCTCCTGATAAAACTCGCGCAGTACAGGATGTAGCAACCGCTCTGACTCAATCCAACACCAGAACTCAAATGCCGAGCGTGGTAAGCTCATGAAATAACGAGTAAGCTCTTTATCAGTAGTAGCATTTAGTTCGGTAGCTCCGCGCTTTTTCACCTCTCGCACGAATTGATCTCTGTCCCAAACACTCACTAGTTGGGATGAGATCTGCTCCCAGCGTGCCTTAACATCTGGGGGAAAATCCAAGCGCGCCCCATGCTCTTTGACAATCATTTCTAGTTCATCCAGGAGCTTTCTTTCTTGAACGTAATCCTTGGTGCCAATTGTATCGGTGCCCTTGAACGCCATGTGTTCGAACATGTGCGATATCCCAGTCTCACCCAGGGACTCATCAGTTCCACCGACACGAACCCCGATGGCACCAGAAAACACAGGCGCTTGTCCACGCGGATACATAATAACGCGGATACCATTATCAAGTTGAACGAACTGGACCCGATCTTTTAAGCCCTGCAGGACTCCACGCGGAGTGTCCTCCTGAGCACAAACTGTGCCCACACTCAAAAGTATTGAAGTCAGTCTCAGAAATTTGGCCAACAAACGCATGTGCAAAGTATCGCCTCCTCACGCATTAGTGCGATCACGAGCAGTTTCCGTAAGAAGAATCAATGTACAAGGGAGGCCCAAGCGAAAAAGGCGAACCCAGAAATCCAATTTAGCTATTTCTGAATTCTCTTTAGGTCTAAAAGCCTACCAATGCCTTCAAGGAACGACTGCCACGCGCTATGAATGATAGTAGTTTATCCCGGCATGGACAATTACCCGCGATTGGACCGACTTATCTAATAGCGCCTAACAAAATGAAGTGAATTGCTTCGCTTTGCTCGCAAAACTAGCCCTAAAAGTTTGCTTGGTAAGTTTATGTTAGGTGTTCAAAATGGGGCAGGATTGAATAGACTCAACCGAAGCTTATTGCAGGCGGAGTAATAGTAGCGGACATGGCGCTATGTATCTATGAGACTGCTTCTAGGCTTTGCCAGTCTGTGGAAGGAAGAGACTGCAAACAGTACCCCCGCCCTCTCGACACTCGAATTCTAGGCGGCCCTTGTTAATTAGTGCGTAACGGTTGGCTATTGCTAGTCCCAAGCCACCCCCTTGCTGTTCGAGCTTGTCTCGATCTATTTGACCAAAGGCGTCGATAGCTTCCCGCACCTTCTTAATATCCATTCCTATTCCGCGATCTCGAACTTCAACTACTGCATCACTTTCCTGCGTATAGCAGCAAAGCTCTACCTCGCGTTTGTCTGGGCTAAACTTGACGGCATTGCTAAGTAAGCGCCACAAAATATCGTGGATATGGGGTTCATATACATGCACTGTAACACCTGGCTTACAGAAGCTGTTAAAAGTGCACACACCACCCTCTTCAGCCAAGGTTTCACGGCGCGCCAACATAAACTGTTCAACCAGCTCAGAGAACTCACGATCAGTAGCACGTGTCTCGAATAATTTAGTAGCAATTCCAGCTTCGATCTGCTGCAAGAGCATGAAGTCATTAACAAGCCGCTCAAGTCGATGACCACCACGGCGAATGGCCTCCAACAGGCTCTGCACCTTTTGAGTATCAAGGTTCCCGTGCTGCTCTAACAGCAGCTCTGTACCTGTGTTGATCGCCACTAGAGGAGTGCGGAACTCATGCGACAGCGTATGAATAACCTTCTTACGATATGAATCGTATTTCTCTTCAGAAACTGACTTTAAATTCCGTGAGCGATTAACCTTGCCCTTTACTACTGCTAACAAATCTTGCGGATCAAATGGCTTTACTAGGTAGTCGTCAGCCCCTGTTTCTTTACCCTTTATAACTTCTCCACTGTCGCTTAGCGCTGTCAGAAAAAGAAATGGGATGTGCGCAAGCTCGGATTTGCCACGCACGAGATGGTGCAGCTCATAGCCATCCATCTTAGGCATCATTACGTCGCATATTATTACATCGACGTTTTTTTCGCCTAACACTTGCAGCGCCTCTTCACCATTGCTCGAGGTAAA
>JAIBBV010000078.1 GCA_019694465.1 Oligoflexia bacterium | reverse complement strand
GGGATCTCAGTTAGCGCTACGTAGCAAAGGTAAGGTCTGCTAGTGAGCGCAAGAAGAAAAGCCGCGCTCGATCTTCTGGAGCAGTCGCCAAATGAGCTTCCATCTGTCCTTTCTTGTCCCATAGTGCAACCGGGGTTACGTCGTGCTCATCGGGAATTACAATTACTTTCCCAATTTGAGCCCCAGTGTGCATGGAGCCTGGCAGAGCACATCTTGCTGCTAAGGCCGAGACGGCCCCATTGGCACGGTCCTCTATCACCCACATGTCCTGTGGGGCGATATCAAATTTTGCTACTAAGTGATCAATAGCTAGCTGGTAGCAGCGCGGATCCGGCTTGCCCCTCCCTTCCAATCTAGGGTCATCGCAACAAACTCTTCTGTCTCTATTATTAGGAATGAATAGATCAGCCTTTAAGACATGCCGAATAGACTCGCCAGCAATCACAAATGGCATGCCGGTGACCATACTAAACTTTCGGTCTGAGTTCCTGAATTCTGCCAAATAGTCCAGAGCGAATGGTTTTGGCTCAACTTTGCCAGAACTAGTCCAATTCTCCCATACTCTTCTACGAACCTCGACAAACTGAGGTACGAACGCATCTTGGTCTAGACCCGTTGCCGTTAGAGCTGGTCCTAGTTCTGGGTCGGCCGATAGCCTTTCAAATAAGCTCCTGGACATTAAGTTATCGGGCTGCCCGAATGTTCCTTTCACAAGCTCAGTCTGCGGAGCTGTTAGTTGCTCCAATTCGCATAACTCTACTACTCCAGCAAAGATGCATGCTTGAATGTGAGGTTCGGAGTCACTTAGGACTCCATCGTTATCACATGGATTTGCTGCTGCACTTGGCGGCAGAACTAAACGCTGGTAAGTCTCATCTGTAATTTTAAACACGCCCCCTCCTTCTTGCAAAAGTTTGCAAGAGCGCAAATTAAATTGACTACGTGCGCTTATAAGTGGGGACAGAATAACCACATGGGCAACGGCAATCCTGGTGGGGAAAGATTGCGTAGCAAGAACAAATACTCAAACCGATGAAATTAGGTACCCTAATCGGTCTTTGACCATGCTAGATAGGTCAATATTCACTGCGTTTAAGCATACCCTAGAAGAACATACCCCCTTAAACACTACACACCACAAACTCACAGACCTCGCTAAGAGTGTAACATTTGGGTGGGAGTTACTCAAAAATTAATTTCAAGAGCGGCTAGCCGAACCTAGCAGGCCAACCGCTCTTGAGTACTGTTCAATGACTAGAGCTTCTAGCTTCTTCAGGAGGGAGTATGCGACCCTCCTGCATCACGATTACTTGGCTCATGAGATTTAGCACTTCTTCCTGGTGCGTGCTTAGTAGCAAGGCGCATGAGGGGAATTCAGCGAAGAAAACCTTCCAGAACAACGCAGTGCTCTCTGCGTCAAGGCCAGAGGTTGGTTCATCAAGGATTAGAATCTGTGGAGTACGCAGCAAGATTCTGCACAGGGCGAGGCGTTGACGCTCGCCTCCTGAAAGCAGACATCCTTTTTCTCCAACCAATGAATTCAGGTCAAGATGAGCCAGTCCAAGACGGCGTAGCACTTCCCTGCCCTGTTCATCGGAAACTCCATGATCGATCCCGAGGGCCAGGTTTTCACGAACTGTTCCATCGAAGATGGAGCCCTCTTGCGGCATGAAATATAAACCTTGCGCCGATATGTTGCCTGCTCCTTCCTCTCGCACTTCGCCACCCCACCGCACGTTACCAGTGGACGGCGCTAGTAGGCCGACCGCCAGACGTAGCAAGGTGGACTTTCCTGCACCTGAATCGCCTTTTATTACAATTCGTTCACCAGCCCGAACAGTCAGTGAAACTGAAGACACGATTTTTCGCCTGCCCGCGTTATACGAGACATTTTCTAGACTGAGCGTGCCAGCTTTCATTGATGCATCGCACAAGGGCACCTGCGCCTTTCCATATTCTGGCTCTGATAGCAGAGCAGCAAATCTGGCGTACGCTAGGCGATTCATCTGGGCGCCTACACGGAGTACGCTAAAAATTGCAACGGGCTGATAGACTTTCGCAAGCAGGGTCATAGTCGCTACTAAGCTACCCACGCTTAGCATGCCTGATACGACTAAATGGCTTTGCCGCCAAAGAACCACCGCCTCGGTGACTACAACAAAGAGCGCAAAAAGGCAGAAAATGAGCTCGTGTAGCGCACCCAAGCAAGCTTTTCCTTGAGAAATTCGAGCGCCACGACTTCGCAGTTGACGGAATTCAGGTTCGAGTGCGCCATACATTCGAAATACCGTCACCTCCATTATGGCCCGCACGAACTGTCGTCCGAGAAGCACCTCGTCTTCTAGGGTTCCGCTCTTACGCTTGCGCAAGAGTGGTAAGCAAACAATTGCCCCTAAGGTGGCGAAGACGTATCCACAAGCGAGAGCCAGGACCAGCCAGCCATCAAAGGAAACAAGGAATCCAACGGTAAAGAGAATGGTAGGTACTATTTCTCGGATTACACGTGCATAGTAACTCCACACCAAGTCTCTGGTGGCTGCAGCGCCCTGCTCCACGAGCTGAACAAGTTCACCCGTGCCGTACTGGATGTAGCGGTCATATGGGAGGCGCGCGACCTTTTTGAGCCCATGAACCTTGGCCCATAGATAGAGTCCGTTTGATAGGTATTGGCTTGGATACTCCAACGCGTACTCTGCAAGTACGTGCAAAAAACGCCAAATCACATAGGCAGCGCCCAGCGCGAACAGCACTTGGCGCTCAGTTGTGCCTGCCCCCAGTGCATCAAGCAAACGCTGAAATACCACTACGACATAGGCCATCGCAAATGTTGCAAACCAGGATAGAAGTAGAACCCCTGCGAGTTGCCAGCGAAATGCATAAGCTGCGCGCAAAAGAAATGAAGAAGAGCCGGAATATACTTGTTTCATACGACACCACGAAGGCGTGGAAGTGCTCCACGCTAATCTAATTTTTAATTATAGAAATAATATCAAGAGGATAAGTCAGCCGAGCACTAGATAGATTACTAGTGTGGCGTCTAAATATCGCCGTGAGAAAACAGGCAAAATGGCAAACTCATATACTGAGGCATAGGCGAATTGTAACCTAAGGCAATTATCTAATCAAACTGGAAAGCGTCGAGCTCAACAGAAATGACAAAATTTGGTGCGGGTTATGTTTGTGTTTCAGCGCAAAAATGGATCACCGGAGCTAGCAGCAGCCGCAAGCTAAGAAAATCTTACCTAGGGCGTAGGACACTTGCCACCGAGCAGCTTGGGATGTGCAGCACCAAATCGTGACCGCTGTTTGCTTCTCTCGATATATAGGCCCTATCGATTGGAGCCCCCAAAACCTTTTTATTCCCCATATTGTAGAATTCTCCACTATGGAAACTGACCACAATACTACGAACCCCGGTTGCAGGATGCATGTCGCGTAGGTGCGAGGCTAGAGATGGCCAGGGGTACCAGTCGCTGCATTCAGGCGGTGGCTCTGCTATGCGTGCATGCAAGTCCCCGCAAATTGCTAGCACCCGCTGAGGGGGCGGAATCCGGCGAATTGCATTTGAAAGATTTCGCGCCATGCTTAGGTCCCGTTTCTCAGTAGCAGACGGGACATCGATATCGAATGCACACATAGACCAGCCACGCCTAGCTGCCTCTCTGATGAGCAACTGTACTTCGACATTTGCCCGTCCATCCTTAATATAGCCGGAAAAAAATGGGGGTGCTTCTGAGCGTTGGCCGCTGGCCCACTCTAGGATCTCTAACTCTTGGGACCTTGGAACTTCCAGCGCTAGAGTGCGGTATCCGAGGTCTTCTAGAGCCGGCAATAGGCCAATTACGAGCTGCGGGATCTCTCTTGTCCCGTGTAGCTCCCCTATTAATAGGATATTGGAAGTGGCGGCCAATTTACCTATTTCAGCCTCTACTTCAGTTGGTAGAGACAGGGCAGGAAGGCTAGGTTGAAGTGACGATGCTGGCATAGTTTTGTGCCGAGATGAACAAAGCTAGCAAATTAGTTGGTAATAGCCGTTAGCTTTCCCTGAGACACCCTGTAAAGAGCAGGCATCTGTTCTACGCTGCGGTCAGCCGAGAATGCGATTGGTCCAGAAGCTCCATCGAAGCGTATTGACGCCAATGCATCTGCAACCTTAGCTGGACTTATGGATCTGGAAGCTTCAATTGACTTAGACAAGGCGACTAAGGCGTCATAACCATTTTCCGCCGAAAGTCCTGGTCGATTGCCAAACTTTGATTGAAACGCAGAAACAAATTGAGCACTAGCCGGCATGGCCTTCGCCACATACACTCCTTCGAGCGCTTCTGGTGCAGCAGCTACTCTAGCTTCATCAATGCTGATTGTTAGAATCGGTCCCTTAAATCCTTGCGCCCTTAAATTTGCAATTGCGTTTAGCATCTGATTATAGGCGATCAGGAATACAGCTTCAGGTTTAGATTCCACTATTTGCAGAGCTTCGGTTCTTACCTCTGGCGACTCGGGGTTAGTTTCAACATGTTTTGTGATTATGGCATGGGCTCGTAAGGCGGTATCAACAAAAATTTTTCCTTGTGCAGATTCAGCTGGCTGAGATGACCCTAGTACAGCGAGCCGTTGCCAACCGTGAGAAATAGCAAACGGGACTAGTGCTTCGGTGACTAGTCTTTCGTTGGGTCGAATGTTGAAAATGTTGGTGGCAGCACGACTAAACTCCTCGGCGCTTGCGGATGGCGTGATTACTAGAAGCTCCTTTTGTCGGGCAATTAGCGGAGCTATGGCCAAAGCGCCAGGAGACCAAGATGGTCCAATAATAAACTTTACGCACTCTACATCTACAAGCTTATGGAAAGCGTCGGCTGCCTTTGCCCCGCTTATCGACTCCTGAGTGTCTTCAACGTGTAGTACAACTTTATACCCCAGAACGCCGCCGCGCGAGTTAATATCTTCTAGCGCTAAATTGGCTCCTTTAAGCGCAGCACTGCCCCAGTCTGCGCAGTTTCCAGTCAGGCACAGCATCACTCCAACTGGAAGTGTCTGAGCTTGTGCTGAAGTAAGATTTCCAAGGCAGCAGCACAGTGCTGTGACGAAATAACACGCTCTCTCGCGCAGCGATTGGAAATGCTTCACTTTTAATTTCATCCTTGGTCTTCCGTTTGGGGGAATTCTAGCATTTGGCCCCTTTTCACTAAAGAGAATTGAACGACTAGGGGAGCCTCTCTCACTTGGGAATGAATTTCATTCAAGCACTCAGCGAATCTTATTGGCCGTACGTCTAAGAATGCTCATCAAGAGTGAAGTACGTAACTAGCAATTTTTGGGATTTAGCATGTGAATCGACCACCACGATTCGCCTACTCACCCATTCCGTGTTAACATTTTACCCTTAAGATCCAAGTAATTATACATTATGAAAACTGAAATCTACTCCCACAAGTTTGCACAAAATCAATCAGTGGATGATCAATCAGGATTAATCCGAGTGCTAGATGGACAAAGTGCTTTGCCTGATTATCAAAGATATAAGAAAAGAAGTCTCGAACTTCTTAATCTTCGGCCAGGAATGCGATGCATTGATATTGGTTGCGGGCTTGGCGCAGAAGTTCACACGATGGCGGAGATGGTTGCGCCAAATGGAGAGGCAATTGGAGTTGATCCTTCAGCTCTTTTTATAGGCATCTCGGAAGAAAGGAAACCGAAAGGCAATCCCGCTCGTTTCCTTCAAGCCGATGGTAGCAAACTGGATTTCGCGACAGCCTCATTCGAGGCAGCGCGAATCGATCGCGTTCTTCAGCATACTCCGCAACCGTCACGATTCATTTCGGAAGCGCATCGTATGCTCAAAGCTGGGGGTCGCTGTGTAGTTGTGGAGCCCGATTGGGAGACGTTCGTAATTAACCATCCGGACAGGAACAATACCCGCAAGATTGTGAATACCTGGTGCGATAAATATCAAAACCCGTGGATTGGTCGCGAGATTTCAGGACTGTTCAAGCGCGCTGGATTCTCCGATGTCCTTACTGAGGGTGTGACCCTCATATATCCGACCCTGGAGGTGTTTTTGCGGCTTTTTCAGTTTTCAGATTTTGCTAGAGAATGCCTTTCTGATGCTGAGGACTGGCTTGCAAAGCTAGAAGGTGTTGGGCGGGCCGGAGAATTTTTCGCCTCAGTAGAGATGTTTATGGTGGTTGGCAAGAAGGTTATATAGTGGCCTAAGAGTGCCGGAAGCGGCACTCTGATTTCCATTGATCCGAGGTTCACGCCACAAGAAAGGGGGCGTGATGTCCCCTTACCCAATTCAACATCCTGGCGCCGTACTGCTTCCATGCTTCATCTGGCATGCGCTAGTCAGGGCAATCAACTCTGGGTTGAATATATATATGGACTAAAGCCATCTCGCTTTTGAGCCACCCGGAGCAATTGGGAGCAGCAGTAGTGCGCCCACTTTGTGGGGGCGTTAGTAGCTGAGGAGAAGTAATTTCTGAACTCCATTCACAGCTGCTAGTGCGACTACTAGGTTCCCATTAGGGCTTGAACACGCTGCTTTCGTTAGGAGAACTCCAGCCGGAAGCTGGGTTATAGTATTCAAGTTAACCGCTTGTACCAGCGAACCGTTCACAAGCTGCCACTTAACGGCGCGGATGCCTGTGAGTCCACCGGAGTAGCCGTATACTGTGTTAGTGTCGTTAACATTAGCCACCCACGTAATGGTATCCTGCGGCAACGGGCTCAAAAAGCCACCAACACTCGGGGTGCTTCCGGCGCTGGGAGGATAGGCCAAGGCTCTTGTCCCGGTATAATTGGTACTTGGATCCCAAGTCCGAAGGGTGGCAACTGCCCAGGCATTGTTGTTCAAATCTGCGTTAACAACTTGGACCTGCCCTATGCCACTTGGAATGGTTTCAGTGAGGGACTGAGTTTGGTTCGTAGTTGGATCGAAAAGCCGGATTTGAGGTGGAGCCTGGCTACCATCGTAGCCTATAGCTAATACTTTGTTGCTATCGCTAATGGCTGCTGCGTACGAATAGGAAGTTGGGAGAGAGGCTGGAAACATTATTGGATGCAAATCGATCGCGGCAGAGCTTGCTGATAGCCAGGCTGTAGCGTGAGGGCTAGTGCTCCCTGCCCCCGTCGGAAAGGCACTAAATCCAACAATATATCCCTGAGAGTTATTGTCAGCTCCGCCGCTTGATGCGGCTGAAGAAGCCGAAAGAGCCTGTGGACCCGAAGTGCCCCAGAAGCCTGCATTTAATGTTGCCGAGCCAGGTGATGGCTGAGTGTAGCCCACCATCTGAAACGAGGCATTTATCGACAATGGGCGTTGGGTGGCTGCAAGTTGATAAACTTGCCCATCATAGAACGCTTTAGTCAACGAACCAGCTCCGTCGTTAAATATTACTGCGCCGGAATTATTTATCGAACAAGTTGCGTCAAGGTATGGACCAGGCAACGGAACTCCAGAGGCCAATTCGCGGACAATGTGCAGTGGGCTAGATTGTGCGAGCGCTAGGCTAGTGAAGCTAAGTAGAGAAAAAGACCCAATCAATATTTTCTTAAACATACGAGTTCCACCCACCAAGGTTTGATTACACTGTGGAGGCTCCAATGCAACCGGTGTGCCAAGCGTCGCTCCAAGGATAGTCTGCCGTGTCATGGAAATGCAAATAAGTGGCATCTGCAATTCCAATTAAATCAGATGGTTGGAGTGCAGGCGCATTTGGCATCGTTTAATATCAGGCGTAGGTATTCGTTCTAAGGGTAATTCGTAGCCGCAGTATAAAGACGGGCCATCGTCATAACTTAGCCTTTATGACACTTAGAGGGTGCCAGGGAGCCTAGCACTACAGTGTGGTTAAGTTCGGGGCAGCGCGACCACAGAAGCTAATAATGCATGACCAGCCCCACCCTCGTCTCACGCACCAAGCGCCTTGGAAGCCGCGAGCGTACAAGCCGGCCTGATAGGTTTCAGCGTCCCCTCTGCCCAGCGATTGAAGGTAGCACTTGGGTAAGTGTCTGTAACAAGTATCAATTGATAAGCACATGCGCATGTTTTTAAGTAGGATGTAATTGGCAGTGCTCTCTGACACAATTGGGGGGCGCTACCTTTGCGTCTCGAGTTATGCCTAGTTGCATTGTTTAGTGGAAATGGCTGAATGTTTGTGAAGAATATTTTCATTTTTCTTGTATCGCTAGTTCTGTACCGTGTAACTGCAGTGGCAGAAACTAAGCACTACCCTCTTGCCAGGGTTAGTTTCGATGACTTCAAAAATCTTGTTGGTGAAGTGGAGCCCCATCGCGCACAACGCCTGATTGACCTCGACACATTTTTAGCGATGAGTAAGGAGCCAGGTACGATAATTCTTGATAGCCGTTCTGATTTTCGCTTTGAGCGTATTCACCTAAAGGGAGCTAAGCATCTGAGTTTTACCGACTTTACTCAGTTCACCCTCGAAAAGGTTATCCCCAGCTTTGAAACAAAAATTCTGATTTATTGCAATAACAATTTCGATGGCAATCAGGTCGACTTTGCCAGCAAAGTTGCCGCCCCGAATCTATCTCCAATTAGCGCAATTGGTACTCAAATGAGGGCACAAGCCAAGCCAATTATGATGGCACTAAATATCCCCACCTATGTAAATCTTTACGGCTATGGCTATCGGAATGTTTACGAGCTGAACGAGCTTGTGGATGTTAAGGATTCCCGAATCAGCTTTGAAGGGTCGATAATTAAGTGATAAAGCCGGGTATAGCGATTGAAGCCTTGTCCCTCCCCTAGCAGGCATTCTGTGAGCCAAGGCATTCTCAAATATATTTTTTGAAATAACCCTGCTACGGCAGCCAGAAGGGCGTTAAATCGCCTAGATTGCACTCATGTGTATATGCCTAATAGTCTTGAATGGGCCGCGCTTGCACTGAGTATCTCAGCAATAAGGGTATGATATCTGCGTCTGCTACGCCGGGTCGCCAAGCCTGGATAATAAATATCCCGGGTTGGCCAAGATCCAACTATTTGATCTGTGGGGTTCGCTTAGTTATTAGGGACTTTTGATCAAGGGGGTCGAATTGCTTATGGTGTTGAAATGTATGTCTTTTTCGACAAATATCCCAGCACTACTTATCCAGGGATGAGTTTGAGGGCGACTTTTGGTAAGGTGGATCAATAATATGTTAGGCCGCCACGAAAATCCTGTGCTGGATTAGCAAACTTCCTGTGCTATAATCCCTCCCGAAGTCATTGTTTAGTCATAAGGAGTCATTTATGTCACAAAGTGAACATGTGTCCGATCGTGGGTATTGTGCTGCTGGTGTATTCAAGCTTGATTACACCGTGGCAGGGTTCCCTGACCTAATCAAAGTTGCTCGTGAATGGTCGAAAGATCCTGGATTTCATGAGCTAATCGTCCGCAAAGTCTCGGAGTCAAACTTCGGGATTCAATTCGTATACATTGGACAGAATCGTGATCGCGGTTTCATAGCGAAGTACCGCAATGATCTCGAGAAACGCTTCGGTGCAGTGTACGCAGTAGATTACAACGAGAATACCAGTGAGGAGCCGGCTGACCGGGCTTACGAAGGTCTAGTTGTATTAAAAGGTTGGCAAAAGCAAGCAGCTTTAGCAGCCTAATTTAGAGAGGGCTGCTCTGACTTCATTTGAGCGGCCTAACAAACAAGCCCAGCCGATCGCCCTGACGGGCGACGGCTGGCTTAAACCGTTGAACGAATCCGCCTACGGCGGAGGGGAAAGCGGCGAAATAGTAGAGACAATAATGGAAGACTGGTGGAAGCCGGTCATTTTTTTGCTTAGAAGTGAAGAAGTTGAAAAACCCGGCGAACCCGGC
>JAIBBV010000077.1 GCA_019694465.1 Oligoflexia bacterium | reverse complement strand
CTTGGACAGCCCACCAAGAGCTGTCTGCGCAAATAGATTTGTATTTAATCCCAATACCACCAGACATCATCCATGATGCGATCTTTTGTCCTGGGCGAGACATAGATCAGTGCACTAGGAAGATCGGCCTCCGTCCTTTTCATGCTTAGAAAGCGGCGCTAAATACTTGGGTTTTTTAACAATTTTGTGAAATCTAGGGGCGTAAGTACTTAATTACGGCAGGCGCACCTTAGTGCAATTATCTTGTAATCTCAGCTACTTAGCGCGAACTAACAATAATTAGTCGAAAGAACAGGGAATCGCGTATATGGAATCTTGTATATTAGGCCGCTACCGCCTCAACTTGGCCAACGGCATGAATTGGGCTAGTCGGTCACTTTGTTCGGACGATCTATGCGCTAATCCAACCAAAGTGCAGCGCCCAATTGAACACACCCGGTTTGAGACTTACTTGCAACATTATTGCATTAGTTAGTAATAACTATAATGACGTACCAACGGCGGATATCGGTTATCCATACCAGCATTCTAAATACTAGCAGCTATCAAACAAGAGCTGGGCTGTGAGCCAACCAACGAAGACAGAAAAGCACTAGGAGTGGCTTATCAAAGAGCAGAAAGTCATCACGGGCCGGAGGCAGCATTGATACGGCAGCTAGAAACTCAGCAAGCAGAATAGCTGGGTAGATGACATAAATTAGTAGATCAGCTCCCTGCCCGACCTGTTTGGTTTTCTGTCACTCAGCTACTAAAGCGGCTCAAACACAAACTGAGGCACCTTTTCCTCTGCTGATTTGCCTGGAACATAGGTACGAACTAGCCGCAGCAGTCCGCGATCGAGCAAGTGTTCTGCAACTCTAAAGCTATACGGTATGAGTAAAGTTGCCCTTCCAGATGCGAATAAGGGCACAATCGCCTTCTCAACAATTGTGGCCCAAGGCTGGGAAGGATTTTCTCTCACAAAGCGTAGAAAAGCTTCCTCCATTCCCGCTGGCACATTTGTTTCGAGCTTTGATGCATTTACAGTATCAAGTTCCTCACTCACTGCAGCTGAGCTGTCAATTTGCATAAGACAATTGGGATGAACTTCTTGAATATCTGTACAGCCCGCCAGCGCCAACGGCGACGATGCTACTTGCACAGCTTTTCCCGACAGGCCCCACAGCAAGCGCATACAATAATTCGCGACATATAGCTGTGTCGGCTCGTTTCGAAACAGAAACACATACGCACCCTCAGCTGGCACTCGCTCAATGACAGTGCGAATTGCTGAAAGTGGAGGCATTCCAGTCTTAAGGTAATAGGCTACAGCCTGCACCACAATTTCTGTATTATGTACACTGGCCCCACTTTTTAGTACCGCACTCCCGGATATTCCAAAGGCCTGGGAGTTGAATTCTACACCTGCCGCACATAGCTCATCCACAAGTGACTGTCGTGCCGCTGCATACTGCGGGCCCGAAAAAACTCCATGAGTGCCGGTACCCATTCCTGTTACTGCCCCAAAATGATCAATGTAGGGCTGGGCGCGACAAGAATCTCCTCCTCCGTTTGTGCGACTATGCGCGAGGCCGGAGTTACCAGGCAACTTGGCCAGTGCATTAGATCTAACAAGCTCACTATGGGGACCAACTACTTTCTGCTGCTGAAAGTGTCCATCAAAGAGAGTACATATGCCGGAGTAAAAACCACCAAAAAATGCTTCCTGAGTTTCAAGCATCTGGGCCAGCCGCTGGCTAGCTTGCGTTGCATTCGCAATAGCAGAAAGCATACACATTGAACTGTTATCCTATGATTACAGGCACCCTAGTTCTGATGATCCAAAGCTACTATCTTGGCATATGCGCACAATTTACCCGCCAATCCGCCTAAGTAGCTGACATCACAAACTATTATTTTCACCTGCTCCTGAAGCAAATCCGAAGTCTGCGCGGATCTCTTAATAGTACATCATTATTTCGGGTAGATGGCTGCATCCAGCACTGCGTGGACAACGTGGGAAAGACTTAGCGCGTGTGCGCGAAGTGCTGGAAGCTTTTGCAACAAGGAAATTCACGAATTTCTGTGAGGTTTACTTTAGGTTTCACTCCAGAAAGAGGCATACATCGTTAAACGTGAGATGAGCGCTTCAAAAAGAAGCGTGCACCGGAAAAAAGACCGTTACGTCCATGCGGGGTTACTTTTGGGATAGTTTTACTTGGGGTTACGTTGGGTTTTAGCGTCGTACATTTATTAACCAGGAGCGGCAGGCATGCGGTTTCCTCTTTGAGGTTGCAGTGATTCAAGTTGGTTCGATCCGGTTCGTACGTGAGGTTAGCTTACGTTGGACTTGAATCTTGGACTTGGTCAGTTGCGGTGATTGAAAATGCAGGAGAGCCTCAGCGGTTCTTCAACAAAGAGCCTTTGAGGCTCTCCTGTATTAAATTCTTCTGGACAAAAGCTTCCGCCTTCAACCTTTCTCGTCGTCACAGCAGTGACAAGACAACTACTCCCAACACTATTCGATAGTAAGCAAACGGCCTTAGCGTCCAGCTTTGCAACAGTGCCACAAACACGCGTACGGCCACGAGCGCGCTCAAGAACGCGACCACAAAGCCCAAGGCAAACATTCCAAGATCAGAAACACTAAGACTGTGTAGTGATTTCAGAAAATCATAGCCAGTGGCAGCACACATTACCGGAACAGCCACCAAGAAAGAGTATTCCGCTGCCACCCTACGCTCAACGCCAATTAGCAGCGCGCCAACAATCGTGCTACCCGATCGCGAGATACCGGACCACAGTGACAAGCACTGACAAGCGCCAATTACTAAACACTGTCTGTAGCTAAGAGACTCGAGGGTAGTAGTGCTCAAGCTATGCTTGCGCGCCTCCACCCACAGCATCGCCGCACCTCCGGCGATTAGAGCAACGGCCACACTAGACGAGTTAAATACGGCTCGCTTTAAATAATCATGCAGCAGGAAACCAGCACACAGAACAGGTAGTGTGCCACAACCAATTTTTACCAGGCCAACTAGCCCACTGAAGGGTGCGTCGGACTTAGAAAAATTAAGAAGTGCCAGGAACCGTTGGCGATAAAGCACTACCACTGCCAAGATCGCGCCAAGTTGGATGAAAATATCGAAGGACGCGGCCTTCTCGCCTGTAAAACCAAACAAGTCGCCAAAAAGAATCAGGTGACCAGTACTCGACACTGGCAAGAACTCAGTCAGCCCCTCGACAATTCCCAATAAACAAACAAGTAGCCACTCTGCCACATGCACTCCATATTTTTGGCACCTATCGCACCCTTAGCCGCCCAAATGGGATGACGATTTTTCTTGTTACCCACCCTACCTGAGCTTAATCTAAAGGTATAGCTGGTCAGTGCCTACCACAAAACGTCTAAACTTTGGGATGCCCTGTTAGCGGCATCATCCTTGAAGGGACTGAGATTTGACCTTTTCTAAACAGGAGCAAGCTATGTTTGACTTCCCAAAGCTGCGCCCGCTCAAAAGCTACCTCGATTCCCTAAAACAGTCCGTTGAATTGGACACCCTCGGGCAAGTTCTGCGTGAGTGCGAAGTTACAGCCCAGGATGTTCAATCGGCCTGCCTATTTTGCGATGAACACTATCAGCGCAACTTGATAGCTCAGTCAGCCTGGTACGATTTGCTGGTACTATGTTGGAAGCCAGGTCAGGCCTCGCTTATCCACGATCATGCTAATTCGCGCTGTGGCTTCAAGATTCTCAAGGGTGTAGCTACCGAAACTGTTTATAGCAGAATCCCGACCTCACCTGAGTATGTGGCACCACGCAGCAATCGCTCCTACCAACAGGGGCAGATTTGCCTAGCTGAGGACCGGGACATTCATAAGATTTCGAACGAGAGTTCAACTGAAGCTCTAATTACCCTGCATTGCTATTCGCCCCCTCTAAAGATGAGCGTATATAAGCTGGCGGATGATTCTCTGCAGGACCCCCAAGCCAAGCTAGTTTTGACTGGCCGCCAAGAGTCGCCGCGCCGTTAAATTTTCTAGCAGCCGCCCCAACCTTCATGCTGTAATGCTCGACATGAATAACGCATTTCGTGACATGCCCTACATGGGAGTAATCTTCGTTGTCGTTGAGGCGATGAAGCTCGGCTATTCACAAGAAGATCCTTCGTGGTCCAACCTTGGACAAGGTCAACCGGAGGTTGGTGCACTAGAGGGAGCACCTGATCGCTTCCCCGAAGTGCCAGTTCTGCCCAATGATTATGCCTATGGTCCGGTTGAAGGGCTAAAGGAGCTGCGCGAGGCGGTGGCAGCTCACTACAATAGACTCTATCGCCAGGGCATGAAATCACAGTATAGCGCTGCTAACGTTACTATCGCTGCTGGCGGACGAACCACTCTCACACGCACCTTCGCGGCGCTGGGGCAAGTACGGCTTGGCCACTTCATTCCAGACTATACTGCCTATGAAGACTTGCTGACCTCATTCCGGCAAGTAACTCCTGTTACCATTGAACTCAAGGCTGACCAGAATTTTTCCATAGATCCAGACAGACTTGCCAAGTTAGTCGCCTCTGAGAAGTTAGATGCTCTACTAATTTCCAATCCCTGCAATCCAACCGGGCGGGTCATCGGTGGATCAGAGTTATCAGCATGGACTGAACTCGCCAGAACGCAGTCCTGCACTTTACTTATGGATGAGTACTACTCTCACTTTATTTACAAGGACACGGGAGCTAAGCCAGTTAGCGCGGCAGCGTTTGTGCAGGACGTCGAAAATGATCCAGTTGTGATCATCGACGGACTGACAAAGAACTTCAGATATCCGGGTTGGCGCCTAGGCTGGGCTGTTGGTCCAAGTAAACTAGTTAAAAATATCACTGCCGCCGGCAGTTTTGTGGACGGCGGACCACCACGCCCCATACAACGGGCAGCTGTTGATATATTAGCCCCCAAGCGCGCGGACCAGGAAACACAAGCTGTGCGCAGCGCGTTTATTAAAAAGCGCGATCTTACTGTATCTATGCTGCAACAAGTCGGTATTCGCTTTCCACTACAACCGCAAGGCACGTTTTACGCTTTTGGTGACATCTCGGGCTTACCAGCCTCATTGGCAGATGGAATGAAATTCTTCCGGGCTGCCTTGCAACACAAAGTCCTTACTGTTCCGGGGGAGTTTTTTGATGTAAACCCGGGCAAAACACGCAAAGGCCGCTCCCCACTAACAAGTTTTGTTCGCTTTTCTTATGGGCCGCCAATGCCAATTCTCAAGGCTGGCCTTGAACGCTTACAACAAATGATTCGGAGCGCATAAATGAAATATCTCCCAGGTTGGGCCCTGCTTGTGGTGGGCGGTCTACTATCTCAGGCTGCTTCAAGTTTAGTTGTTGTGGGCGGCAAACAACCGCTAGAGGCCTCAGTAGTCGCAATCGTTCTTGGAATATGTGTGCGCAACCTGCTTGGCCTGCATGATTCTTTGCGCAAAGGCGTAGCGACATCTGACAAGTTGCTGGTGCTGGGGGTCGTGCTGCTAGGAGCAGGTTTGGACTTTTCTCGTTTTCTTGAGCATGGCCTGTCATTAATTACTGTAATCATGCTCAGCATGGCCTGTGGCTTTTTTATAATATTGATAATGGGCCGCGCCTGCAGCTTATCACCCAACTTGTCGCTACTGCTGGCCACAGGGACAACTATCTGCGGAACTTCAGCGATCGCAATCACTGCCCCGCTAATCAAGGCCAAGGACGAAGAGACCAGTTACGCAGTTGCTACTGTGGCGTTCTTCGGACTACTAGCCATATTCCTTTACCCTGTTCTTGGTCGCGCCTTCTCCGCGGGAGATTTCCAATTTGGAGTGTTCGCTGGAACTGCAATTCATTCAACACCTCAGGTTGTAGGGGCTGGCTACCTGTATTCTGAACTCGCGGGCCAGACTGCAACTACTGTTAAACTTCTTCGCAACTGCTTTATGGCCCCCTTAGCTATGGCGATCGCGTACTGGCACTCGCGCGGTCAGCTCAAGAAATCGGCAGATGTAAATGTTGCCCCTGCTTTCCCCTGGTTCCTATTCGGCTATATTCTGATGGCCGCCTGTGCAAGTCAGGGCTTCTTCACCGCCCACGGTGTGCAAAGCTTTCAGGAGTGTGGTAAATTCCTGGTGCTTCTGGGAATGGTTGGGGTAGGCCTTAACACTCGATTAGCGACTTTTGCGCAAGTTGGTAGTAAGCCTTTGATTGTAGGTTTGCTTGCTTCGGGTGTGCTTGCAATTTTAAGCGCTCTATTTATTGCCTTGCTGCTTGCATGAAACTCGCTATCTGCACTACCACTCTTTATCGTACTGAGCGCCGCGATGAAAAAATTCGCTGGGAATGCGCGCGACAATTCATTCAAAGCTGCAAAAATAGCGAGTACACAATTTATGCGATTGATGGGGGCTCATCACATGAAGTCCTCGACTTCTTAAGTTGTTCTGGGGTTAGTGTCTTCCGTCAACGCGGCATGACCTTGGGAATGGCCAGACGGCAGGCAATTTTAGAGGCCTACAAATCGGCCGCCCCGTACATATTGTACACAGAGCTTGAAAAATACCCACTAGCTCCCTTCATCCATGACATAGTGCAACTACTGGAAAAAGGGGTAGCCCAGCTTGTAGTGCCTGAACGAGAGACTTTAACCTCACTCCCACATGAGCAGTATAATGCGGAAGTTGAGGGAAATGACTTCTTTGCTAATTTGACTGGCAGGCCAATCGATGTGTGGTTTGGTCCTCGCGCATGGGCACGTCCGATAAGCCGATATTTCCTAAACTATCAAGGCGAATACGGCGATACCTGGGAGTCTATTTTTGTACCGCTGCTTAGGGCGATAAAGGATGGGATACCCACACACGGGCTCCCTCTCGCCTACACGCATCCACAGCCTCAAACCGCCCATGAAGAAGGCAATGCCTTTTATGTGCATAAGCGCCGCAAGCAGCTACATGTAATTCGTGAAGCGCTCTTGCAGACATGGAATGAGCAAACTCAACCTACGCTGAATTATTACATTAACATGTAGCACAAGGATTTATATGAAACGTATCTTTCTATTGTTACTTCCCCTAATCCTACAAGCTTGCGTTCCGGCTGTCCCGGCAAGCGAATATGCCCCCACCTCAGAAGTTCTTAGTTACCCAGCTAACAAAAAGCTACTCTCAAAACTTCAAGGCGTGGATGTAGTCGTTCAAGATGCAGTACATGGCGCGGTGGCTGCTGAAGAAGTAGCTAAGGCCTTGAACGATGCCCTTACTCACGCGCAATATCTGAATCCAGCCGCGACGGGCTCTGCTTACCGCTTGAAGGCTACTGTAATAAAGATCGACTACCCCGCCTTGTCGTTTGACCTAAACGTAAAAGCAACAATTCGCTATGAGTTGACTCGTTCTGGCAGCGCTAATATGGCATTTGCTGAAAATGTGACGATAGGCCACGAGATTGGCTTCTTTGAGGAATCGGATGGCACTGAGCGACTGCGTAAAGCGATAGCCAAGGCAATTAGTGGAAACATCACGCATTTTCTGCGCCTGTTGTCGATTAGCAAGCTCAATGCTTAAGTATTGAAGCGCCCAGCGCGCAACAAATTTGCTCTTTGTTAGGTGATTTTAACCCATTATTTTGGAGTGTAATAAAAATGAAGAAGTTACTAAGTGTGTTGGTCGCAGCCTTAATGATTACTGGCTGCACTCCTAAGAATAGCCTTAATCAGTACTCCGAAGGCGACGTCGGAATTTCTGCGGTCGTGGAATTCTGAACAGTTGTGGCAGTAATAAAGATCCAGATTCGTGGAGAACAATCAGGGACAGGCGCTACAGTTGGCGGCCTGACTGGCGCAGCAGCTGGATCCTCCATCGGCGCTGGCAAAGGCAACACTGGCGCAATCCTTGGCGGCGCTGCGCTTGGCGTGGCAGCTGGTATGGTTGCAGAGCAGCTTGTTAAGGATCGCCCAGGTGTCGAATACACAGTCACTAAAGAAAATGGGATGACCATAACTGTTGCTCAAAACCTTGTAGAGGGAGAGCCGGTTTTGAGCATCGGGCAGCGCGTGATGGTCCAGAGCTCTGGCAGCTATCAGCGTGTCATACCTGCTGAGCAACTACCAACGCAGGTTAAGAGACCAAAGGGCATTAAGGTTGTAGATTAGTGCTAATCGAGTCCGTCATTGCGCGAATGGGGATTACTCCCTCTGTCTGCTTCGCAGCCTTCGTCGCAATGACGGACCACCGTTACTATGAGGCGACCCGCACGCAGTGCGGGCCAATCAGGCAAGCCCCGACGAATTGAACTTCACCCCCAAATACCAGCAGCACGACACTTCAGCCACTTACGACACGCCGACGAACGTTTTGCGCAAATTGTCACAGTGACAACATTTATTGTCACTACCATACAGCTCAGGCTCCTAGACATTTCAAGCACTTATACTAGCACCCCTGTCGGCACAGCACTTGCTCTTATACCCATTACAACCGACAACCAGGTGGCAGAAATAACGCGACCTCTCTCAAATTTCTGACTGCTTGCGACACAAAAAACCCGGCAACAACCACAAAGGGCTGGCCAGAAATGGTCGGCCCTTTGCTTTTTTACTCTTGGCGGTCGCGCAAACTAAGCTCGAACTCGAAATAGTACGACGCGGCGCTCAGGCTTCACTATCGCATTTGCAGATTTCGCAATTGTCTCTAGGTCTAGGTCTGGAAACTTAGTCCTCAACAGAGGAATATCCTGTTCATAAGCCACTATAAATCCGCCCCCTGGGGGGCGCCCTTCTTCGGCCCTATAGATCTTTCTAGCAGCATAAAAACTCAAGCCGTAAAACTCACTGCCAAAGGAGTAAACCTGAGCAGTAGTTGGCACACGGCTATCTATTTCTTCGGCAAACTTCTTTGGTGAGAGCGCAAGCGTATAACGAGAGACAAAGAATGAGTCAGCAACAACTTGCGTTGCAAGAAACACTAGAGCTACGCCAGCTGCTGATTTGAATTGAATGGCGCTGCGCTGCAAATGGACCAAGACTACAGCTGCGATCCCAGGTGGAATGCAAAGAGGGACCAACGCATACCAAGGCATGGAATTATCGATACGCAGCACTTTAGCGATAAATCGAAGGTCAGACGAATCCTTTGATAGACGCAAAATGTCTGGCGAGCTGAGCAGCCCAGTTGAAAGCACCGATACTCCCAACACCAAAATGGCTAGGCTCAAGGCAACTAATAACTTAGCCACTCGCTCTAGCTGGTCCGGTCGCTCCCCAAATATAAATTCGAGGAAATGGGCACTCAAAAAACAAAGAAATGGGTAGGCCGGCAACAGATATACACTGCGCTTGCTAGATGGAATGAGAAAAAACGCAAAAACTACCAAACAGGTAAGCAACGAGAATCCAATAAAGTCAGGACCTAGGCGTAGTCTCTCTCGCAGATTGCGAACAAAAACTAGTGCTCTCTTACGCTCAATCAAGGCTAGTGGGAGAAAGAATAACGTCCAGGGCATATAGCCCAAAAGCCAAGTGCCAAGCAGATAAAACCCCGAGTGTTTATGAGGCTCATCATCCATGGTGCTGGTAAAGCGCGCGATATTCTCATAGTAAATTTTGGCCCAAAATGCTTCTCCACGTTCAGAGAACGCCAGGACATACCATGAACCAGCGATTATTAAAGCTGGCGCTCCCAACAAGCAGCAATTACGGAAGGAAGGCCAGAAGCGGTGTCCTCGCAATAGAAGGTAGCCTCCAAATATCGCCAGTGGCAGCAAAAGGCCTACCGGGCCCTTGGCTAAAGTAGCAGCTACCAAAAACACTAGCGCGGCCCAGGGATATCGTTGCAGGCCGCGCTCCTCCCAAGCATAAAG